>CAYSVS010000148.1:0-1511 GCA_964434475.1 uncultured Methanosarcinales archaeon | reverse complement strand
ACAGCGGTGAATATGCCGACATCAATGACGTCTCCACCGTACCGGACACGTTTGTAATCGTTGACGATTCTCGAGAGATTGTTTTCGATACCACGTACTATTTCTCATTGTGGCAGCGTACCGGCGATGCCGCATTTGCACCACCGACAGATTCTTCTGTCGGCCGAGTGCGGACGTTGTCGTATACCTGGGAAGTGGTCACATACTTTGACGGCGCCGATTCCGTCAACGCATTTAACAACAACGTGATTCTTCGAAAAGATACAGGCCCTTTTCCCGGGGTAATTACCGACACCCTTCTTGCGTATGACGCCGCGGCGGTTCTTCCTGAAGGCACGGCGCTGCTCGGGGTACCGTTCCAATTCGCTCAGGGATATCAGACACCGAAGTTTTTCGTTGGGATACGCCTTGACTCTATTCCTTCATATGTGTCGGACACAACATCTCTAAGGCTGTACCGGTATCAAAAAGGTGGTGTGTTTGTTGAATATGATTCCTACGTTGAAAACGGCGTAGTTTGGCTGAAAACAAATGATCTCAGGGCGCCTTTCTTTGTTTTGGCCGATACGACCTCGCCGCTGGTTGTAATTGACACCACTGAGACTGATACGAATCAAGCGCTGACTCCCGGATTCCCCGTACCGGTAACATTCAGTATGAGTGACAATATTGACAATCCGGCCTGGAAACTCATTTATGGCAAAGGCAACGGGACATTTATTACCACGATGTCGGATCTTGAAGATACTCTCGAGACATCTTCCGCCGTAGTTAAAAGAGTATTCTCCGGAGACCAATCAAGCGATGATTACGGACTTCGAGCGTGGATAGTTGTTACCGATGGCGCCCACACGGACACTATCGATATATCCCGCCAGGTGATTTCAAAAAGCCTGGGAACCATTGTGCCTGAAGGGAAAAAGTGGACGCCGATCCGCGCGGCTGGGGTACTTGCCGACAAAGCCCTGGACAAATACCTTGCACAGCTTGCTTTGGAGGGGGAGGACTGGGAGTATGACAACACGCAGCACAGGGTTTTCGTTTGGCATGATGTTGCGGGGTCAACGGGCAACTGGCTTGAGTATGACGACACGACCGCCGGTTTGTTTCAGCTCGATCCCGGGAGAGTTTTCTGGATCAAGACCAAAAAGGGAGGAGAGACGCTGCAACTGGGCGCAGGTCTCACAACATCCTTACGCTCCGCACACACCATAACAATTCCCGAACGGAGCTGGGTAGATCTGGCCGTTCCGTACAAATTCAAAATCCGACTCATTGATATCCTGAATGCGACTGACAATGGAGATTCTTTGCAGGTAACAAAGTGGATAGCCGAGTCGGGGGATTTCGAGCACATATACGCCCCGGGCATTGCATCACTTTCAACCAAAACCGACACGCTTATCTACGAACCGCAGAACGATGCATATAGTTTTTACAATCCGTTGCCAACCGATATGGCGGTGAAAATCCCACCTGTGCCGGTTTCAATGTCCACTGCGCCTGTAGCC
>CAYSVS010000147.1:0-1519 GCA_964434475.1 uncultured Methanosarcinales archaeon | reverse complement strand
ATTAATATATAAATGGGGATAAAATCAGGATATTCTTTTGTAAACACATTGTAGAAGTTATCAATTGTGCTATAATCGCCTATCTCTTTAAGCCCTATCAAAAAATCATTTATTAAATTAGCAAAATAGGTTCCCTTTTCCATCAAAAAGCTAAACTTCTGATTATTATCCATTGAAAAGAATTCGCTTTCTTCCCTGCCTAATGCTTTCTGTTCATCATCGATGTTAAAATCATTGTTTCTTAAAAGTATGGCATCGATAGCACTTTGCGGCATGCCCATTTTTTTTCCAAAATCTTCTATGCTCTTTTCGTATTCTTTTGATTCTTTGCTATCATAAAGCTCATGGGAAAAAGCAATCCATTTGACATAAGCCTGTTCATCCTGCATCCATGTTCTATTATCAATCGCCCATAGAAGATAGTCTAAGATAAGCTTTAATTCATGATGTGTTATAGGATATTCTTCAAGTACCTCACTTAATACCTCCATGATCTCTATCTCTAACTCATGCTTAAAAAAATTCAAGTCCTTGAGATAGTTCTCTTTTATGTTTTTTAGTATGTTTTTAATATCTTCATCTTTAATATCTTCATCTTCATAGTAAACATATTCAGCTATTGTATGCTCTATCTCACCAAGAAAGTCGCTGTATTCTTGTTCTTTTTCAAAAAGGCTTTTTATATGCTTTACTTCTTCTGTATCTTCTTTTAGAAGCTTTTGCAATGATATGAATTCAGACAGGTCAAGATTCATTGGAGGCAGCTGTGGTTTTGCATATTTTTGATATATCTCTTTGTGTTGTGTGTTATCAATCAGTTCATAAAAAGCCATGCAGTGAAATCTCTTAAACGCAGACATTATGCTCGACATAATCCTTTCATCCTTTTCTTTTTCATATAAATTAGTCAGTTCAACATAAGAATCAACATTTAGCCTGTTTAGCTCATCAGTCTCTTCTTTTGTATAAATCTGATTTTTAACTGCTCCGAAAATCCCTATTATGCCAGTAAGGAAAAAGCCGTCCATGACAGAATTTATCGTTCTTCTAACTGTGCCCTCTGTACTTGTGATGTTATTAAGCAGGATCTCTTTGTATTCTTTTAGATAATTGATAGGTATTCCGATATAAAGCGCAGCATTAAGCCCTCTTACCGTTATCTTTACATTCTCGTTGTCTTTACTGTCATATCTGCTAAGTATTTCCATAAAAAGCTCTTTTTTCTCATATTCATTATCTTTTTCCCACGAATTTTTCTTGATATCTTTTACAGCATCATTTACTTTTTCTCTTTCTTTAGAATATAAATCTTGTATCAGTTTTTGTTTGTTCATTTAGAGCAAACCTCTCTCTTTAAATTCATATAACGCAAATAAAGGGCCCTGATTTAATGTCGTTTTCGGGTATTCATCCTTAAAGAAGTTGTAAATGTCCCATATAGGTTTTATTGTATCTTTATCCCCTATAAAGCCAAGAAGCAGGCAAACAGTAGATAAGGTGTAAGCATGTTTAATTGAAC
>CAYSVS010000146.1:0-1526 GCA_964434475.1 uncultured Methanosarcinales archaeon | reverse complement strand
AAAAACGTTTGACGCGTGGTGTTTTATGCCCGGTTTACTCGAAACTATAGTCAAACTGTAAGAATTCCAATAATTATCGAGGCGCACAATGCAACGTTTGACATCATTATTTTTTATTCTTTGCTGCTTACTGGCGGCTATTTCTCTAAACGCACAAAATCTCATCACGGACGGTGATTTCGAAAACGGCATGGGTTCCTGGTATCCCTGGTTTGTCGATAAAAACTCCAGTTGGGCGGAACCGCCGCATGCGGATGCCGATTTTTTTGTCGAAAGCCCCGGACTCGGCGGCAGTGAGAACGCCCTGCACATTGACGTGTATGAGCCGGGCAAGTACGATTGGTATATTTTGGTATCAAAAGAAGTGCCGATGAAACAAGGTGAAATGTATCAGATATCGTTACGCGCTCAATCGGATGTCGAGAAATCCATAACAATTAACGTGCACGAGGATGTCAGCTCCGGCAGCCCGTTTTTTTCCAGCACACTCGATATCACCAAAGAAGATGAACTGCACGGTCCGATTCTCTTTTTGTACGAACCCGCACCCAAACAACCGGGCATTAAAATTAATGTGGGCGGCATGGATGGAAGCGTCACCCTTGATGATGTGATTCTTGAGCACGTGGATAACGAATTGGACTATACGCCGCACAATTCCCTTGACGCCATCATCGGCGATGTGACCTTGCCGCATGAAGGCTTGCCGCACGGTGTGCCGAGCTCGTACGATTGGTCACAAAAACCGCGGCGCGGCGGACAGCAGCCGCCGGAGGGCTGGACCGCGGCCATTGCCTGGGGCCAACTTTACGAGTGGATCGAGGGCAATCCAGCCACCAACACCCGCGTGCAAATCCGCGATATGGCCATGTACTATCTGAGCAAATCGGATGGCGCCTGGCATCTGTTGCAAAAGTCGCTGCGCGTCGAGGGAGCCGCCTATCGGGAGGACTTTGTCAATGATATCAGCAAACCCGCGGATATTCGCACTGAACCGGACGGCGGCATTTCCGTTACCGCCGGAGATGGGTATAATTTTCACTATTGGCCCTCGTCGGGACGCGTTAAAGTTCCAAAAGATGATATTGAGGGCGCTTTTGTCACCGTACAATGCCGTTTGATTCTGGACGATCCGGACGGCGTGGATGACCGCGATAAAGCGCGCTACCTCATGTGCGTCGGCGGCGACTGGTGGGAATCCATGACCGCGCAATGGGATAACTGGACGACCAATTACGACATGGGCATTGGCCGGTTTCGCTTTGTCACCAAGGACTGGATGGGCTATAACCTGATTACATTGCCTGTGGATCAGGTGCGGGAGAATCCGCCGCCGTTTGCCGGATCAACAACGGTTGGCGGTCAGTCCGGGTTTGTTGTGCAAGATTTCCAATTAAAACAAAACTATCCCAATCCGTTTAATCCATCAACAACGATTCGTTATCACGTGCCGCAAACCGGGCCCGCCATTCTGCAGGTGTTTGATATGAACGGTCGCCTGGTAAAGACCCTTGCCGATGGGGTGC
>CAYSVS010000145.1:0-1541 GCA_964434475.1 uncultured Methanosarcinales archaeon | reverse complement strand
ACGGTTATAGGAAAGGGTGTCCGATTGCTCTCCGAAGGCACTTTGCTGATCCTGGAGATTTGGAAAAAAAGGCCCACGGTCTCGAAAGCCGTGAGCCCCTTGTAATGCCCCTATTGCCGGACCATGGAAAGGATGAACCCTCCGACCCGCTCCAGTTTGTAGGCCCCCTCCGTATCCAGCTCCCGGTCCTGCGCCCCGCGCGTGTAAGCATTGATGACGCTGAAGAGCGTACTGCCAGGCTCCACCGCCCAAGCGCGCTCTACGGCCTGGGCCTCCCCCTGGGTAAGCTGGAACTGCTTGTAGAAAGACCCGATGCTTGCCAAAGGATCATCGACCGGGGAGCGCGTGGAGAGCTCGAACCTGCCCTGGCTCCTCTCCGACTCCCACACCACCTTTCGCAGTACATCAGGGAAATCTTCGAGCGCACGCCGGCTGATGTGTTTGAACTTGGACGCCACGGACGTTTTCGAGATGAGTCCGTTCGAGCAGACCAGGCGGTAGAAGTAAGCCTCGATGGAAAAGGCCAGCACGCCGACCTCGCTGTTGGAGAAGCTCGTGCCCGGAACGATGCGGTCATTCCCCGCCAAACCGAACATCCTGGCGAAGTCGGGAACCTTCACGACAAGCAGGTTTTCATCGAGCGAGTAATGAACCTCCGTGTCGGCATTGAAGCCATACTCCACCATTCGCGAGAGGATCTCCATGTGGTCGATGGCCTTGTACCTGTCAGTAAAGACCGCCCGGAGCTTGTCTCCGTTCAACCGGCAGAAAAACGTGTCTCGCTTCTCCCTTTCCTGCCGAAGCCAGTAGTTGCGGTTCTGGGCCTGGAGCTCCGCAGGGCACCGGGAGAGATAGGAATAGGGAACCCGAAGACGATTGACCATCAACCGCTGTGCGCTGGGAAGCACTTCCACTTCCTTCCCGGAAATCCACATCCGTTCCAGGCTGTCGAACTCCATGTCCATGACCGGCAAGGTCTCGTCGCAGCAGTCGGCGCTCGTGGTATTCACCTTGTCGATGGCGTTCTCGAATCGGTCTCTTCCTCTCATGGTTCAGTCTCCTTTCCCTTTTGAAAAGTGAAAAGCCCTTTCCACCAACGCTTTTCAGCTCTTGGCAGGAAGGGCTCTCAAAGTCGTGTTGAACGATCAGCGGTCCAGGTCGTCGTCAAAGATGTCCCGGGGTTCGCAGTCGAAGCACTCCGAGAACCGCTCCATCTCCCGTTCGTGCTCCTCTTGAAGCCTGTGTTGCTCCTGGGCCTCTTCACAGTCCTCTTCGGCCCAACCCATTGCGCCTCCGATGATGAAGGCCTCGTCCCAACCGAAGTCATCGAAAAAATCGTCGTTCATCGCTTTCACCTCCTTTCTCATGGCGTCCGTCAGTACCCGCACTGAGAGCAGATGATGACGATCTCCCTGCCGTTGTAGATTGTGATGTCTCCGCATAATGTCCGCAGTCGAGGCGGAACTTTCGGCCTCTGAGATTGGCAAGGGCCTTGCGGAGCGCATCCGCGTCCTCGTAGCGGCTCTCTTCCTCCTGCGTCA
>CAYSVS010000144.1:0-1545 GCA_964434475.1 uncultured Methanosarcinales archaeon | reverse complement strand
GGAGATAATATCCTTGCGTTTCGGGCTTAATGATGGTTATCAGCGCACTCTGGAAGAAGTGGGAAGCGTATTTAACGTAACACGGGAGAGGGTTCGGCAAATTGAAGCAAAAGCCCTAAAGAAACTGCGACATCCCGTTAGAAGCCGAAAGCTAAAGGGTTTCGCGGAGCAAAAGGATTTATAGCGCTGAAAAATTGCCCTTGATTTCATTTCATTGATGTAATATAATAAATTGTTAATGTCGTCTGAATCCCCCTTGGAAAAGGAGGAGATGAGAGCCTTTGCTTTCAAGCTTTTAGAAAAAGCTTGAGCAAAAAAGAAAAAGCTCAGAATGACATGAGATTGGTTCTATTGAGCTTTAGCAGATTGCATTCTGAAAACTCAATCCAACCCACTTTATGCTTTTGGAAGTGCATTATCCTGATATTGGACGTATGCAGTGCTTCCCTGTGCATGATATATACTGATTACCGATTGAACCACTTAGCAGTAAACGGCAATCCGAATTTACCTAACCGCATCGTGTTTATTCATACCCTTTCCTGATGTAAGAGCAATAGGGAGTTATACATTAATGTCAAGAAATAAGAATCTATTCATATTTCTGCTTTTTATTTTAATTATTCTGAATTCTATATCATATAATACTTTAGCTCAGAACAACGGTGAAGGTGCAGCGTCTGCTGGCGAAGCTTCAGGAAATGCCGATGCTCCTTCAGAAGCCCCGACGACCAGCGATACGGCGGCTGATTCACAGCAAACTCAGGCAGATACCTCACAACAACAGACTGAAGTTCAGCAGATGCCTGCTGATGCGGCGGATGAGGGGGTTTCTGTTACTGAGGAAGCGGAAAGGAAAGTCGGGGAGATTACCAGCTTTTCCCAGAATGTAGATTTAAAACGCTTTGGTTACGAATATTTCGAGGCAGCAAGAAACAGAATATTAAATATGGAAGCTGCCCGGGATACGAGAAGAAGAGCAGCAACCGAAGAAGGGGATTTACCAGCAAGGCAGACCGATGGTTTTATGTCTACAGACGTTAAGGACGCAATTTCCGGTTTTGTGGGTCCCGTTGATATGATCAACGCCAACGTGACGGCCACTATCCCCTCCAAATATGTTTTAAGCCCCGGCGACAAGGTGATGGTGTCTTACTGGAGCGATGTTATTGAGATACAAACTATGGAGTTGACCGTCACCCCCACAGGTGAAGTCATTATACCGAAATTTGGAAATCTGGTAGCCCGAGGTATGACCCTGGCTCAATTCCAACAGTCCCTAAAGGACATTCTGGCTCAATTTTACAAAAACGTCACAGTTATAACCCAATTGGGGAGTTTGCGAAGTATACAGATTTCCATCGCTGGCGAGGCTTTCAGACCCGGAGGATATGCTGTCAGCAATGTTACAACCATATTCAATGCCCTGTATTTATGCGGAGGCCCTAGTGACTATGGTTCGCTGAGAAATATAAAACTCCTGAGAAACGGCGAAAGCAAGGAAGTGGATTTTTACAAATTTCTGATGAAAGCCGATTCCAGTCA
>CAYSVS010000143.1:0-1550 GCA_964434475.1 uncultured Methanosarcinales archaeon | reverse complement strand
GTATGTGCATAGCTTAGATTAGAGCTTTTAAAGAATAAAATGGGTTTTGTCCATTTAATCTCCATGTGGAGATTAAAGTCATCATCTTTGCTAACACATCAGCTCCATCCTGATTTCTGAGCGTACCTATAATATGTTTAATAACAACCATCTCTCTTAATGATCTTTCTCCGTCATTGTTTGTTGGTTTAATTTGAGGATGAATTATCCTAGTGAACCAAAAATTAAGCCCATTTTTAATTGTGGTTATGACTGTGCTCAAATGTGTGTATGATGAAAATTTCTCAATTAACCAACTCATTTCTTTAATGCATTTATCGTACATTTTTTGTCGTTTTTGAAGAGGATTTTTAATGCTTGCAGATTTAACGACTTCAAACAAATCTTTCATCCACTGATGAAGTGGTTTAGCGTCATCGTGTTTTTCCGCCATTTCCTTTGTTTCTCTTAAAATATGAGCCCAACATCTTTGCAAAAACTGAGTATATTCTTTATATGCGGACATTCCATCACATATAATGATGCCATTGTATTTATATCCGAGAATTTCATCTAAAACAGTTCGATTTCTTTTTTTGTGAATCACAAAAAAAATATTTTTCTGTGAACGAAAAATCCAAAGCCAATGTGTTTTTCCTTGTATTTTGATTTTTGTCTCATCAATATTCAGATAAGTTGCTCGTCTTATTTTTCTTTTAATTTCATCATATGCAGGAGTTGCTATGTCAGCAACTCGTTTAGTTATATCATAAACTGATTTTGATGTTAATGTTACTTTATATTGTCTCTCTATTGCAGAAATGGTCTTCCTTAACGGAAGTCTATCATCAAATCGAAGCAGTGTTATTTGCGATTGTAGATTCTTACCGAATAGTCCTTTATCTGGCACTTCGATTGGTTTTGATTCCCATTTATGTCCGCATTTGCAATCATAAATTCCCCATTCTGCCTTAACAGTTTTAACGGGTTGAGGATCAGGAATTTCTTCATAAACTTTAGTTTTAATTGTTGTAGGTTGATTATGGTCTCCACACTGTGAACAAACATCATCAAAGCAACTAATGAAATCATTAGGTTCTTTTAATTTTCTTGTTGCACCTTTGTATCCTGTTTTTTTGCCAATACCTAAACCAGTTATAGAAATAAAATTGGTTCTACTTTTTCTCGTTTCTTTACTTGGAGGTGTGTGAGGATTTTCATAACGTCGAAGTTTTCTTTTTAGTTTTTCATGTTTGACATATTCTTCATAAAATTCATTGAGGATTTCATCTTTTGATTTATGTTCATACTTATCTTTGAAAGAATCTGCTTTTAATATCATTTTTCAAGAAGAATAATTTTTACCCTCCTTCCAATCCATTCAATGGGAACATAGATGCGACCACTATTCCCACTTTTATTTACCTGTTTTTCCAGCATTTCATATCCTGTTAATTCAATTTTTGTTTTAGTTATCATTTAGCTACAATGTAGCTAAACTAGTATATTAATATTATTGTACTGGAGAATATAGATGCGATGATTTCAAGAATTATTAGCTATGCACATAC
>CAYSVS010000142.1:0-1559 GCA_964434475.1 uncultured Methanosarcinales archaeon | reverse complement strand
CACCTCGCAATTTAGTATTCAGTATACATATTTATTCTTTTCCGGATGAACCCGAATATTTAGAAATCTTTTTAAATAAACTATTTGTTTTAGTAGGTATGAAGGTAAAGAAACTGATTATTGATAAGAAAAAGCGTAAGTTAAATTATGTTAAAGATGAAACTAAAGATTATCACTGTTCTATAGGTTTTGTTAAAGCTAATGATCTGGATAAAGGCGGAAAGGTTTTAACCAATACTGAAAAAGAAGTTTTTGTGATTGATGCGGATTTTTCTGATAATTTCAATAAGATTAAACGTAGTCCGCAGATCATTCCAAAAAAAGATATTGGTTTGATATTGACTGAGTGCGGTGTAAATAAAAATATGGTTGTTGTTGAAGCTGGTTCTGGTTCAGGAGCAGCAGGTATATTCTTGGCAAAGCATGCAAAAGAAGTTCATAGTTTTGATATTAGGGAAGACCATATAAAGATAGCTAATAAAAATTTTGAGGATTTGGGATTGAAGAATATTATAATAAAGAAGCACGATATCTATGAAGGGATTCCAGTAAAAAATGTTGATCTTGTTTTATTGGATGTTCCAGAGCCGTGGAATGCATTAGATTCTGCGAAAAAAGCTTTGAAGCAAGGAGGACATTTGGTAAGTTATTCTCCAACAATTCCTCAAGTCATGGATTTTGTCCATTCATTAGATGATGATTATTATCATGTCAAAACAATTGAGTTAATTCAACGTGAGTGGGAGATTAAAGGTAGAAAAGTTAGACCAAGAACTTTTCAAGAATTAGGTCATTCTGGCTTTCTAAGTTTTGTAAGGAGATTGTGAATCAGATAATTTGTTCACTGGTTCACGCAATTTTGAATACAATAAGAATTATGTGATTAGACTAAATAATAGTACCAATCCAAAAAAAATATTACTTAAATAATATATACAAAGAGGTTAATGATGAAAAAGAAGATATTTTACATATTAGTATTCTTAATTATTCTTAAAGTTAATTATGTCGATACAGCATTAGGTGACGGCGACGGTGACGAAGAAGGATATGACTTCAACCAAGAAGAATTCCAAAACGCTATAATCTATCCTGACGCTACTGCAACAATCCCAGAAAGCGCAATATACACAAGCCTATCAGGAGAAACTTACGAAAGTTCTGGTGAGATGAGAGCCTGAATACATAGGTTAGTGCTATGTAATGAAAAATATGTTTTTATTGTCTGTATTGATTTTGATACAGATAATAATATTGATCTTGTTGTTGGCTATTTTTAAAAAGGCAATGTTAAATAATATCTGCTTAAAAATAAAGATAAAGCCAAGTTTTCAAAACAGAAATATGTTGCTTTAGTGCAAAAAAAAGGTTGTTGTTTGATGCTATAAGCGAAGATATAGATAATGAGGGACATTTTGATTTACGCGTTGGCGAAAAAGGCAAACTCTCTATAATTTGATTAACGACAGTAAAGGCAATTTTTATCCTTGATTTTATATAACATATAACTGGAGTTGTGCAGATTTAAACTCTAGCCTTGGCTAAACCTCTAAATATTG
>CAYSVS010000141.1:0-1568 GCA_964434475.1 uncultured Methanosarcinales archaeon | reverse complement strand
CGGCGGCTACCAGCAGGAGTACGCGTTCTCGATCGCCGAAGAGATTCTGAACACCCTCGAAATCGATGGAGTGTTTTTCAACATGGGTGGATTCCAGGTAAGGGATTACAGCTACAACCACTATGGAATTTGCCATTGCAAGGCATGTAGAGACCGTTTCAGGAGTGAAACCGGATGGGATCTTCCCAGCAGTGCCGACCTTGCGGATCCGATCGTGAGGAAATATGAGATTCTCAAGAAGCAATGGGTTGGTGATTGGGAAGATAGAATGCACTCCCTCATCAGGAGACTGCGACCCGATGTGGCGATGAATCATTACGAATTCCAACGGCAGGAATCGAACACGGAAATTGATAGGCCTCTGCCGCGTTGGCAGTATGACGCCTCCTCGAATACTCGGTGGGTGCGTACTTCGAAACCGGAGACGGTAAGTTCGAACACTAGCGTAGATTTTATCGGATTCTATTATCGGCATGTAGCGGTCAATCCCGCACAGCAGGAGTTGCGTCTCTGGCAGAATCTGGCAAACGGGGGAGCCTTGGATTACTATCTCATCGGGCGCCTCGACAACCACAGGGACCGATCGGGATTCGCCAGGGTCAAGAAGGTGTTCGGTTATCATAATCGTAACGAAAAAATCTATATGGGATTGGAATCCCGAGCGAAAACATTGTTAGTGAGAGATCTCGGTGGCGGCCTGAGCTCCGAGGACAAGGGATGGGTCCGATTCCTCACCGAAGATCATTTTCCGTTCGATGAAGTTCGTATAGAGAACCTATCCGAATTGGATCTTGGTAGATATTCATGCATTGTTCTGCCGGAGGTGAAATATCTCTCAGACACTCTCGGGAAGAAGATCGACCTATTTGTCTCAAACGGCGGACGCATCGTCGCGACAGGCAGGACCGGTTTCTATACCGAAGAGTACGAGGAACGGAAGAAACCCGTAATTGATTCGTTAGGAATCAAGAAGGTTGTGCATATCCGATCGGACATGCGCAGTGCGATGTTTGAGATTGGCGAAGCTGGGTCGTTCCCTACCGTATCCGATACGGAACTCCTCTATTTCGGCGATACTTACGTCTTCGCGGACTACGTCGAAGATACGAGCAAACATCTCTGTATGATACCACCGCATCAATATGGACCGCCGGAACGGTGTTACTACACTCAGGAAACAGCCCTGCCTGGATTCACCGTGAAGCAGGCAGGGAA
Organism: uncultured Methanosarcinales archaeon; assembly: GCA_964434475.1. Classification (GTDB taxonomy): domain Archaea; phylum Nanobdellota; class Nanobdellia; order Woesearchaeales; family CAYSVS01; genus CAYSVS01. Next base: position 353 of record CAYSVS010000141.1, on the reverse strand, counting down.
GGGGCGTGCGGTATATCTTCCGTGGCTGCCTGGAGAACTCTTCTTCCGTGAGGGGTATGTGAACACCTCCAGGTTCATTACTGCATTGCTGGGTGACGTTCTAGAGATGGAGCAGATACAAACCGATGCAGGTCCGATGGTTGAGATTACCCTTCAGCGAAAATGCACCCAACCGAAACAACTTCTCTTGAGTCTCGTCAATTCATCGGGCCATTTTGCCACGACGTTCTATGATCCGGTTCCCATGAGGGGAATCTCGGTAAAAATACCGTCATCCGTACCACCCAACGCGATCATCTCTCTCAGGGACGGCAAGGAGATTGCATATACATATTCCGAAGAGACGATTGCGT
>CAYSVS010000140.1:0-1594 GCA_964434475.1 uncultured Methanosarcinales archaeon | reverse complement strand
TATCAATTAAGAACTATTTGTATATATTCTTTTTTAACTTTTGTTTTCAAACTCGGTTCAAACAGAGGCCTTAGTTGTGAATTAAATGGAGAAGAAATAGGCATAAAAAATTTTATAGAATTATCTCTAGACCCAAATATTACCAGAGTTCCGGATCCAAAAACTGTATCTGATGTTATGATAAAAATTAATCCTTTAGATGCTGAAAAAATTGGAGTTAAATTAACTAAAAAATTGCTTAGAAAAAAATGTTTTGATAAATTAAGATTTCTAGGAAAATATTTTCTTATTGCAATAGACGGTACGGAGCAGGTTCGTTTTGATCATAGGCATTGTAATAAATGTTTATCAACAAAGCATAAAAGTGGAAAAATTACATATCATCACAATATTTTAGTAGCAAAAATTATATTTCCAAACGGAATTACCCTTCCAATTGCCACGGAATTCATTGAAAATGATGAAAAATATCTTACAAAAAGTAAAGGTTTTATTAAACAGGACTGCGAACCTAAAGCAGCATACAGACTAATTGATAGAATAAAAAAATATTTTCCTCAACTTCCTCTTTGTTTGTTGGCAGACAGTCTTTATGTAAATCAGAATATTTTTAAAAAATGCAGAGAAAATGGTTGGCAAAGTATTATTACATTTAAGGAAGGAAGCGCAAAAGCTTTATTTTTCGATTATGAAGATTTTAAAAAAATGGACGCAGGTGGCAAAGAAACTTTTAAAATAGAAAAAGAAAATGGAAATATAATTTCACAACAGATGTTTTGGAAAAATCATATGGAATATAAATCATTTAAATTGAATGTTATTGAATGTTTAAAAACTGAAAAAGAAGAAACAACTCGTTTTGTATTTATTACAAGCATTATTGCATCTCATGAAAATATTTTTAATTTAATAAATTATGGAGGCAGACAACGCTGGAAAATTGAAAATCAAGGATTTAATGAAGAAAAAAACAGTGGGTACAATTTAGAACATTTGTATTGTAAAGACGGAAATGCCATGAAAAATTATGTTTATTTTCTGCAGTTAGCTCACACAGTAAATCAACTATTTGAAAAGGGCATTTTCACGAAAAAGGAAATAGCAAAATTATTTAAAGGTTATAAATATTTAACAACAAAATTAATCAGGCATTTTATGACCAAAATTTTTTCATGGAAAAATCTTGAAACTGTTAATTTTTATTTTGACACTTCATAATAATATTATCAAAATGTATCCGCTGTTTTTAAAATATATTGTTGTTTTTATTTTAAATGAAAGGTGAGGTGAATTTTGAATTTTAAAGTTTTAGTGTGGTATCGTAATTCTTTCATTAATTTAAAATTGTAGTAAAATATTATTTTTTTTGGCCAAGGACTATTAATTGCTGAAGAACTTGGTAATACCCACAAATTGCAATACAAGCGATTTGTGGGTATTACCAAGGGTGATGCGGGGTCTTGGAATCACTTATATACCTCAAATATATTTTATCTTTGGGATCGAGAAATATATCAAGAAGATCAGGATCAAATGCTTTATTTTTTTCTTTTTTCATTATAAGAATCCATAATCACATCTTTTTTTATCAGAT
>CAYSVS010000139.1:0-1630 GCA_964434475.1 uncultured Methanosarcinales archaeon | reverse complement strand
TCAGTAACGGATGACACTACGCCTTCTGTATGAATTTAATGGGCTTTATCTTGGGACCAGAACAATTTGGCCTCGTTATCTTTGGGGGAGGGTTATATAGATATGATAATCTGTAGAGGGAAAACTCGTAAGAAACTGATGTCATCGTTTACTATTTTCCCCGTTCTTTTTTATTCTGTAGTTCTAGTATTTGTAAATTTAGGGAATGTTATTGGCGGTGAAGTCCCTTCAGATTGTATTCCGAGTAAAGAGATCTGTGGTAATGGTTTAGATGAAGATTGTTCTGGGAGCGACCTGGTATGTGCTAAGTGCAAGGAAGGCCCTATCTCAGAATCTGGGTGTATATGTGATGGTGAAAGGCGAGATTCTGGTTATTGTTGTGATGGGGTTTGGCAGACGGTTCCTTGCGGAGGGAACATTTATCACATAGACGTAAATGGAGATGATAGTAGTTCGGGTTCAAAAGATACACCTTGGAGGACACTTAGCACTGCTGTAGGAAAAGTTAATGCCGGCGATGTTATTTTGGTAAATGCTGGTAGATATAAAGAAAAGAGGCAGATAAGCGTTCGAAAATCAGGCACAAAAGAAAGACCGATTATTATTCGAGGGAATGGCAAAGGAGCTGTAATTGATCTATCAGAATGCCATAAGGGAAACGGATTTGAGGTATACTTTGCCAACTATGTCAGAATCGAAAATTTGGAGATAGTGGCTCCGAAAACGAAACATAGCAGAGGAATTCGGCTAACTCACTCAAACGGCAGTGTAATCAGAAAATGCAAGGTAACGGGGGCTGGGCATGCAAATATATTTTGCTCCCTTAGCAATGGAACTGTTTTTGATGGTAATGAAGCGTATGATGGCAAGATAGGCATTTATGTTTCAGACAGTTCCGATTTTCCAGTTGTCAGAAATAATGTTCTGCATGATAATTCTACCATAGGACTCCACATGAATGGTGATCGCCGAAGCGGCGACGGTGTAATTTCGAAGGCAATCGTGGAGAACAATATTATATACAGGAATGGAGCGACGGGCATTAACTGTGATGGTGTTACGGAGTCTATCTTCAGAAACAACCTCCTGTACGACAATACTAAGAGGGGTATAGCATTTTTCAAAGGTGATGGCGCAAAACCTTCAAATGACAATTACGTCATTCACAACACGATTATTATGCCCAGTGGTGCTTTCTATGCCATAGGACTTAATTATGGTGCATATAAAAACGAATTCTATAACAATATCATTGTTACCGATGGTACTGTTCCCTGCTTTTCAACAACAGGGCAGGCAGATGATTTGCAGGTTGTATCTGATTATAACCTGTTTTCAAAAAATGGAACAGTGTGGGAAATCGAAAATTCTGCGTATCGGTTTGGCAAATGGGAGAAAATGGTGAGAAGTAAAATCGATGCGGTATCCCGATATGTCAGTGGTGATAAAAACGATCGTCATTCTGTACAGGGAAAGATAGAGGATATATTCGTAAGTAAAGGGTCAGGCGATTTTCGCCTGACCTCTGGCAGCCCCGCAGTGGATCAAGGAACGTCCGAGAATTCTTATGGAAAGGTGAGCACGGGGTTCCTAGACCTGCTGCCCGACATGATCACCGAGAAGGACCCGC
>CAYSVS010000138.1:0-1632 GCA_964434475.1 uncultured Methanosarcinales archaeon | reverse complement strand
GTAAGCTAGATACATTATTTTACAAGAAAAAGCAACAGGTAAGATATATTTTTTCAGCAGAAGAAATAAGCACAGACGGAGCAATATTTCTTAGTGAAAAGATAGAGCGAAAAAACAAGGTTATCAAAGATTTCTGCAAATTCCTGCCAGACCACCGTAGCAAAGTTAAAATCGAACATAGCATAGAAAAGATGATCAAGCAAAGGGTATTCCTAATGATACAAGGGTATGAAGATTGCAACGATGAATCATATCTGCGTAATGACCCTGTAATAAAAGAAGCATTAGATGGTGAACTTGCCTCACAGCCGACATTATCAAGATTGGAGAATACGCTAAGAGTAAAAGATATATATAACATATCAAAGAACTACTTTCTCGAAAAATATGTTAGTTCAATACCTGTAAATAAAAAGCAAATAGTCATAGATATAGATGGTACAGATGATCCGACACATGGGAAGCAGCAACTGTCAATGTTCAATGGATATTATTGTCAAAATATGTACAACGAGCTGCTGTTTCACGATGGAGAAACAGGTCAGATAATACTTCCTGTTCTGCGTCCTGGCAACTGTCATTCAAATCGTTGGTTTGTTCATATACTATCAATAATAGTAACAAAGGTCAGAGAGAGACATCCGGAGATAGAGATATGTATAAGAGCAGATGCAGGATTTTCAAATGCAGAATTTTACAAGTTAGCAGATAAAGAAAATATTAAGTTTTGTATTGGCTTAACAACAAATAAAAGGTTGAAAAGTTTTACTGAAACAGCAGAGGAATCAGTCAGAACAAACTATTTATCAGAGGGCAAAAAGTATCAGTATTTCGCAGGAGCTTTTACATATCAGGCAGAATCATGGCATAAGCCCCAGAACTGTTATGCAAAAGTAGAATCAACGGGCAAAGGCATGAATGTCAGATATTTTTGTTCAAATATGAAAGATAGCTCTGCTCAAGATCTATACTGGGATTTTTATGTCAAGCGAGGGGAAACGAGTGAGAACAGGATAAAGGAACTCAAGAATATGTGTTTTTCAGACAGATTGTCATGCAAGAAGTTCACAGCAAATTATTTACGATTATTTATCAGTAGTCTCGCTTATGAGATGTTCAGGTATATCAGAGAATTAATAAAGAAAACAGGAAACAAAGAAGCATCGAAGTGGCAAGTCAATAACATCAGACTTCTTTTGATGAAAGTAGGAGCAACAATAGTAAGAAGGAAACGAACAATCACGATTAAATACTCAAAATCTTATGTTTGCAGGGATTTATTCTGCAAAATAGTAGCTTTGTGTTAGTTAGATCATCTTCAGGATTTGTCAGTTTTTTTAACAACGCAATGGACAGCTGCGACTAAACAGGCAAAAACACTCAATATACCACATAAATACTGATATTATTTTCTATTTTAAATCCTATAAATACATCTTTATCATCAAATATCAGCTTGATTTAATTATTAAAGGATAAAATGACATCTTTATATTTTAATATTAGTATTTTTTATGGTTTCATGAATAATGGGGGTTAATTCTATCTAACATAAAAGGTATAATTTAGTAAATTATAGATAAAACTAAAAAATATCAACTGAAAAGACAACGAAAGCAGAAAAGAAATAGT
>CAYSVS010000137.1:0-1632 GCA_964434475.1 uncultured Methanosarcinales archaeon | reverse complement strand
GTGCAATTAATCTAAAAAGCTAAGCTAAACAGCAATTATGCAAAGTTCTCTTTACCATTATTACAAATAACAAAAATTTATCTTTTGATTGTTCGTCCTGTTGAACTTTGTTCAACATGCCACAAATCTAGGATTTGTCAGCATATCCTCAACCTAAAGACTGGATATTACAGACCCACTATTAAGACAAATTTTTGGGATTGAAAATCTCAGACTAAAGTGCAAAGTATTAGACCCCTATTCAAATCTCTACGAAATTTTCAATAAAAAATTAATACAACAACCATAAAACATATTATCTTAATGAAAATTGAATAATCCTTTTTTTAACATTATGGTAAAATGAGCAGAATTCAAGCAGTTCCTTATAGAAATATTTATATATGAGTATACGCAATCATATACCTATGCACTGTATGGCGTGTTTTATATAGCAATAACCTAAAGTGTAACATTCAAAAAAAACAAAAAAAAAGGAGGTAATGTGAATGAGAAAATCATTGATTTTTTTATTAGCAATGGTTGTTTGTGCTGCTAGCGTATTTGCAGGCAACCCAACAAACGAAACATTAACGACAAAAGTATTGATAGGTAACACAGGACCGTTTGTACAAACAGCAGATATATACGACGGAGACAACGTTTCAATCGAAGATAATTTTGATTTGGTTGAAGCAACAACAAAATCCCTGAACTGTTCAGGAAAGTTTTATGATGTTGATGCGGACGCAATTTCAATAACCGCTACATTATATGATTCTGCTGTAGCAGCTTCAGGCGACTCAGACGACCATAGAAACCACTACAGTAACGCTGATTGTACAGAATCACAAGATGGCGGTTCACAGAACGGAACTTATGAATGTCTGTTTGATGTTTACTATCACGCAAATCCTAGCGCAAGCTGGAAATGTAATGTAACAGCAAGCGATGGTTCTGAAACGCATTCATTAGAATCAGTAACACATACAGTAAACGAACTTGTTGCTGCAGACATTGAAGACGGCGATATAGACTGGGGAGAGATGCAATTGGATGCATACGCACCAGATGACTCTAGTTCACAGAACAACAGTGTTTATAACTGGGGAAATGTCGAGCTTGATTTTCTATTTGTAGCTTATGCAACCGCATTAAGTGACGGATTGACTATGGATTGCGCAGGCGGAAACATCACAACAGATAAGATCAAGGTTAAACCTGCAAGCGATTTAACAGATTATGCTGGAGATGGCGGAGCAGTACCTAATGATGCAGGTACAGAAGCAAGTCAAGAAGTTAATCTGGCAGTAAGCACAGTTGCAAGTGGAGTTCCAACAACATTAGAAGCTAACGCAACAATATTCTATGGTCTTCACGTACCAGCAACAGCAACAGATGGAGTTACAGCATTAAGCGGCCAATGTACAGGTAACTTGAACATAGAACCTAAGAAAAGCGATTAAAGCTTTTTATTTTTTTTATTTTTTTTATGAATTCTTTAAACACAGCAAATCATTATATATTGATTAAGATTTATAATAGGCATAATCTTATCTTTGAAATTAATTCTTTACTTGTTCAATAACAAAGATACTTATAGGGAACTTTGCAAAATTAGCAAAAACGTAAACTCTATATATCTACTTGATA
>CAYSVS010000136.1:0-1659 GCA_964434475.1 uncultured Methanosarcinales archaeon | reverse complement strand
GCTGCGCTTAATCCAAATTTGAAGATCAGAGATGATCCATCGGTCAAAGTCCGGCCGCGTCTCCACCGGAGTCTGCTCAGCGGGCGGCGTCCATTCCGCCAACCGGGCATAGTTGACAAAGAAGGCATAGGTGTTCCACAAAGTATTGAAAAACTTGCCTCGCACCTCCTTGGCTATGCTAAAGCCGAAATTGAGATTATGACTCAGCTCCTGACGGCAGTATATCCAGCGCATGACGTCGCAGCCCATGTTCTCCGCCGCCTCCTCAAAGAGAATGGCATTGCCCTTGGACTTGTGCATCTCCTCGCCATTTTCGTCATTAACCAGAGCATGCCCCACCAAAGTCTTGAAAGGAGGCACATTCTCCATCATCGTGCTCATGGCCAAAAGACTGTAAAACCAGTTGCGGAACTGGCCGGGAAAGCACTCCAGAACTAGATCCGCAGGAATCCACTTCTTCCAGTATTCCCGGTCAGTTTGGTAATGCACCGTGGAGTAGGCCACGATGCCGGCGTCCAGCCAGGGATTGCCCACGTCGGTGATGCGGGAGACAGGCTGGCCGCATTTATCACAGCCAATCTTTACCTCGTCGATCCACGGACGATGAGGCGAATGGCCGTCGAATTTCTCCCAGCCGGAGACCGCCCTTTCCTCTAACTCCGCCAGCGAGCCAATAACCTGGAATGATTTGCAGTCGTGACATTCCCAGATGGGCAGTGCCAGCCCCCAATAGCGTTTCTTGGAGATCATCCAATCCTTCATGTTGCTTAGCCAATCCTGCTCCAACTCCCGGCCAAAGGAGGGGATCCACCGGGCTTGAGCCGCTATATCTTTAATCTCATCCCGCCAGCCGTCCATAGCGATATACCACTCGTCCACCTCCCGGAACAGCAACTCCGCCTTGCATCGCCAGCAATGCGGATAAGAGTGGGAGTATGCTTCTACATTATACAACAGCCCCTTCTTCTCCAAATCCGCAAAAATCTCTTTGGCCGCGGCTCCAGCCTTCTTTCCCGTAAGCCAGCCAAATTCATCAATAAAAACGCCATCTTCATCGATAGGGGCGATGGAGTCGAGTTTGAATTCAATTCCCAGTTCCCGGTCCTCCTTGCCACAGCCCGGCGCGATGTGAACAATGCCGGTTCCTTCCTCAGCGCTGACCTCCTTCCAAGGGATGACCCGATGTTCCAGCCGGGAGGCCTGCTGCGCAGGCAGTTCGTCGAAGGGCCCGTCATAAGTGAAATCCAACAGCGCTTCTCCCTTCATCACCTCCAGAACTTTGAATTCGCCGTGAGGTTTGACCGCCCGATCCGTCAAAGCCTTGGCCAGATAATATGTCCAGCCGCCTTGAGTCAGCTTGATATAATCCAGCTCCGGATGCACCGCCGCGGCGACGTTGGAGGAGAGAGTCCAGGGAGTGGTCGTCCAGGCGAGAATATGGGTCTTCGGATGATCCTTGAGAGTGAATTTCACCGTGATTGCAGGATCGTGGACCTCTTTGTACCCGCCGAGATTTACCTCGAAGTTGGACAGGGGCGTGGCAAGGGCGGGGCTGTACGGGAGAATGTAGTGCCCCTCATAGACGAGCCCTTTCTCGTAGAGGCGCTTGAAGACCCACCAGATCGACTCCATGTAGTCCGGATCCATGGTCTTGTAGTC
>CAYSVS010000135.1:0-1695 GCA_964434475.1 uncultured Methanosarcinales archaeon | reverse complement strand
ATTTAAAAATAAACAACACCTAACTAACTTATGATTTCAGAAAGTTTAGAAAAACCCATTAAAACTGCAGAAAACATAAGAGATAAAATTGAATCTGCAGTATTTTCCGGAACAAAACCAAAAACAGAAGAAATATTAACAGAAGTAGGAATTTCCAGAAACAAAGACATCGAAAAAATAATCGTACCATATTTCTGTTCAGAAATAAAAAGATATATCAAAGAGATAGATTATTATCCTTTAAAAGAAGATATAAGAAGCTTAGATATTAATTATAACATAACAAGAGACATGGTTTCATACAACATAGCCAAAGCATTAGAAAAAAATTAGTTTCACTTTTTTTTAAAATAATTCACATTGTCATCTTGTCCATAAATGATTTCTGAAACTTTCGTTTATATGAGTTCATAGCTACTTTTACTTTTAGTCCGTCTTTATCAACAACAGTTTTTCCTTTATCATCTACAGAAAGAGAGTAGTATTTATACGATGCTAATTCAGGATTATTCACTAACGCAACAGTAAAAGAATCATATTGTATAGGCAGTCTTTTATGGCTTTTTTTCCATATACTATACAAGCGTTTAAGATGTTGATTCAGTATATAATCACAATTATTTATCTTATCTACCTTGTCTTTACTAAGCTCAAGATTCCATGTAGCATCTAATCCAACCAGAGTAATATTTAATTGTTTATTAAAAACTTCCTGAGCGCTTTTAATATCGCATAACAAATTCCATTCTGCAAGATGCCTATCTCTTCCATGATAGTCCTTTTTTATCGCCCCACCCATCATGATAATATTTGCATTTTTTTTGAAATCAGGAATATTTTTCATAAAGAAATCAATATTGCTTAATGTACCAAGCGAAATATAGTAGATCTTTTTCTTGAACATTCTTTTGAAATAAACTAAATTATCCTTAAGCTTTCTTATATTGCAAGAATATCCTTTGATAAATTCCTTTTGATTGGTCAATCTTCCTCTGCCCTTATGTATGCCTTGAAATACAGAAATATTTTTTCCGCTTGCTTTCACTAATTTATGGATTATCGTAGCTCTATCTTTTTCATGACCGTTGTTGGAGATTATAGCCTTAATATCAAAATTGCTTCTTAATGCAAATACCAAAGCATAAGCGTCTGTAATATCATCTCCTATGTCTGAGTCAATGATTACTTGTTTCATCACATATATTAAAGATAAGAGACTTTTTAAATTATTCTAATAATCCTGCTTTTTCAACTGCAATAAACAGCACAAGATTTAAAAACAAACAATACCAATCATGATAAATAATGAAAACAAAACATCTTACGATAATGTTTACAGATATTAAAGGCTTCACATATAAAACTTCATTAAGCTCAAGAGAGCAGCTTAAAATATATCTTGAACTGCATGATAATCTTGTAAGACCTATATTTGAAAGATATTCTGGAAAAGTAATTAAAACAATAGGCGATGCATTTCTTGTTGTTTTTGACAGCCCTACTAATGCAGTACTATGCGGAATAAAGATTCAGGATGTTCTTGATGAACACAATAAAAAAGCAAGTAAAGAAGATAAACTTGAAGTTAGAGTTGCAATAAACAGCGGAGAAGTAGGTATTAAAAATGATGATGTTTTCGGTGAAGGGAACTTTGCAAAATTAGCAAAAACGTAAACTCTATATATCTACTTGATA
>CAYSVS010000134.1:0-1719 GCA_964434475.1 uncultured Methanosarcinales archaeon | reverse complement strand
TCCCTATTCGACCACGCTTCCGGTCACCTCGTCCGTAAGAAGCCCGCAGAACGGGCAGTACCGAAATCCGAAGTCGTTGTAGTACTCACCTTCCCTGAGCCAGATCAAAAGATAAGCGTTTCCGCATCTCTGGCAGAGATCCACCCTATCCTCCGGTGCCGCTTTTTTTGTTTGAAAAGCCCTCTGTTTGGTCAACTGAATCGCCATAAGCCCTCCTTTCTTTTAAGTGGTTTCCGATCTCTCCAAAAACTTTGCTCAGCGCGGCCCGAATCCTCATGAATTTTTTGATTTCTTCGCGGGCCTCCTGTTTGTTTTTCGATACATCGATTTTTTTGCTAAGGTTTCCCAGCAGACAGATTGAAACAATCGCGGCCTGCCTCAGCTTGAGATCGCAAACGGTGAGCATGCCGAACGTCTGGTTGAACTTCTGTTGCGCAGAACGTACTTCCTTTTCGAAAAAATTGATGGCCATACCATCACCTCCTTTCTGTATAAAGTCTTTGAAATCGAGAAAAAATTAAGGTTTTTGCCGGAAGAAAATCAGACGTAGGTATATCTAAATAAAACCCGCCTCCCGACGGAGGCGGTCATACAAATGGCTCCAAAGTCACTGTAATGGTCTTCTGCCGTGAGTTGTTGAAAAGCCGGCTGTTCCTTTCGCTATGGTTGGTTATTCACAGTAGTGGTTTTTCTTGGGTGTGAGCGTGAAGCGATGGGGAGGGATTTCAGGAGGTCCCGGGCCAGGGACACCCGGATGGAATCGGGATGCAGGTCTCTTGATTTTGAAAGGGAGGTTTTTGCCCTATCGAGTGCGATCTCGTTTGTGGCAACGATATACTTTGAATCTGCCCGGTACCGGGAAAGCTTGTCGATATTTTTTTCAAATTGATCTTTATTGTTGCGGCCGGTTTCGATCTCGACGGCAATCGTGCTTCCATCCTTTTCCAGCACCAGGTCGATGTCTGATTTTTCTTTGTACGCAAACCAGCCTGCCTGGATGAATGCCTGCTTGATCTGTTCCGAAGCGTACCGGTGTTCCAGGCTCGTGTTTCCATCCTGGTTTGCATCGAGTCCGATCTTATGAAGGGCATCGGCGCCTTTTCGGGTCACCTCGAATAGCTTTTTCCTGTCCACTATCACCGGCGTGATGATCCCGTGCTCGACCAGGTTCTCTTGTATTCTTGCCGCGTCTCTTGGCGTAAGGCCGAGCTTTTTGGCCCGCTTGTGGGCACCTTCAAGGGGGTGATTGATGAGATCTTCAAGGAAAATCCGGTCAAGGGGGGAGGGAGTAAACCGATGTGTAGGGGTGCGAAGCGGTTTTATTTCAGCCATCTGAAGGTTATTCGGGCTGTAAATCTCGTAAAACGGCTTCATACGTTCTTTTATCGCCTCATCGGAAACGTTCAAGGCGCTTTGGGTAAAGGGCACTTCCACCAGAAAAGGGTATTGATATCTTCCCATCAATCGGCAGATGGCCTGGCCGGTTTTTAGCATCCCGATAAACCGCTGCTCATCAAAGGTCATGTTCATGGCATTTGCCACGGCCCGCACATTTTGCTGGTGGTTCAAGGAAAAGGAAATTTTGGTATAGAGGTTTTCAAATACAGGGTTCGGGATAAGCGATGGGGTCTGGTCGATGATGATAAGGCCGGTCCCGTATTTTCGGATCTGGCGGAATATTTTCTGGATCAGGTCGTCTTTTCGGCTGTTGTCTACGAT
>CAYSVS010000133.1:0-1742 GCA_964434475.1 uncultured Methanosarcinales archaeon | reverse complement strand
TATAAACCAACTTGATCAAATAAATTTTGCAGAATTATCGAATTTCACAATTGAAATTTGCCTATAAAACACAATCTTATAAATCTATCACTAGGTCCTTTTATATAAGAGTAAGATACATCAGGCATGTTACCTTTTGAATCAAAATATTTGCACATTTGTTTATGATGCGATAATACTTTTTTGTCTCTTGCAGACTTAGGATCTGGATAAGACTGATAATGTACAGCTACTGCATTACTGTCCTTATTATGATTGACCTGAAAGACAAGCTTTGCTATATCTATCATATAATCAGTTTTAGAGATATTATCTTGTTGTTTTATCTCAAACTAAACATTATCGTATTTCATATCGCAAAAATATGAAGCTGTGCCCTTTTTATGAAAATAAGATTGCAAAAATTTACTAAATTTAGATGTTTGAAATTCATATTCTTGTTTTTTGTTTATGTCAAAAAATTTATCAATACCAAGATTCATAACCTTAATTAAACTATATGCCAAAATTGCATTTACAGGTGTTTCAAGACCTGTCTTAGTTATCTTATTAAGATGAGAAGTATCATATATAGCATTTCTTGAGTTAATGATGTTGTCAAGTTTATTAACATTAGTCGAAGTTAATGCTTCGTCAGCCAAATATAAAATATTTTCTTTGTTTAGAGTCATAGTATTAGAAATGCTTGTTTGAATTTAAAAACTTCCGTTAAATTTATAAATAGAACTTATGACCTTAAGTTCATTCATGCCACGGTCGCATAACCTGGTATTGCGCTAGCCTTGAGGCAAAGCAATAAGGATATCTACTTGCTTGCATATGCAAGTCAGCTAGTTCCCTTCGGGGTATCCCAGTTCAAATATTGGCGCCTGAAGCAGTAATGCTTTGAACGTCAGTGAGAAAGTCTGGGCCGTGGCGTTTTATTTCCAAAAACATTTTAATACAACTAATGCTTCTTTTACTGTATGCTATGTAAAATATGTCAATCAGATACTTCTGAAGAAATTATAGATAATCAAACGTATTTCAGATGCGTTTATTGCGGATATATATTCACGAATAATATTCCTACGCCTGAACAAGAGAAAGCAAGATATCTTCAACATAATAACACGCTTGAAAACAAAGGGTATGTTGAAATGTTTGAAGATTTTATAGCACTTCTGCCTAAAAAAAATAGATGTCTTGATTTTGGTTCAGGACCAAATCCTGTATTGGCGGAATTGCTCAAGAAGCAAGGATATGATGTAGATATATTTGATATATACTTTGCACAAGATAATTCTTTTGAAAACAAGAAATATGATATCATTACATCAACTGAAGTTTTTGAGCACCTTAAGGATCCTGTCTCTGTTATGGAAATATTAACAAGAATACTCAATCCAAAAGGAACTATAGCCATAATGACTTCTTTTATTCCAGAAGATTTTAAGAATTGGCGTTATAGAAAAGATATCACTCACATAGGATTTTTTACACATAAAACAATGAAAATTCTTGCAGATATGTTTAATATGGAAATCATATTCTTGAATAATAAAAATATATGCATATTCAAAAAAAGGTGTTAATGTCTTAATATTTCAGTTATTTTTATATACATATTACATTTTAGGATTTTTATGGCTGAAAAAATCACTATACTTGATGCAAACATATTTCCGACTTATAATGATACTAATTTCTATAGGGAACTTTGCAAAATTAGCAAAAACGTAAACTCTATATATCTACTTGAT
>CAYSVS010000132.1:0-1759 GCA_964434475.1 uncultured Methanosarcinales archaeon | reverse complement strand
TCAGGAGGTGGGATTGTCTGACGAGGAAATCAAAGAAATCGGCGCTGGAACAGAGGCCGCTTTCATCGCCAAAGACCGACGCAAATCACTGGATGTGAAGGGGTCCAAAGCGATTTACCATTATCTGACACCGATGATCGCCGAGAAGAACCTTGAATTATTGCACCAGGAGGTGGAACCGAAGGCCAGCGGTGGGTCGTGGCTCTCTCATGACGGGGAAGAGTGCTGTTATGTCATCAAGGGCCGCTTCAGGGTCTATGTGGGTGAAGAGACTTACGACATGAGCGAAGGGGATACGGTTTGGTTCAAGGCCTATCAAAAACATCAATGGGAAAACCCCGGTGATGAAAAAGCCATCGTCATCTGGGCGATTACGCCACCTTGGTTTTAACCTATCTGCTTGGCTCCAACCAACCAACCTACCTGCCTGGTTCTACCCAATCTGATTAGTTTTGACCGTTCTGCTGGCGGATGAATCGATATCCATCCGCAGGTATTATCCGGATGAATCAAGGTATTCGATTAGTTCGATGGTGTTTCGCTCAGGGTCTTTTAAGTATGTGGCCCAGACTCCGGGCCGCAGTTCCTGGGGGGGGCAGTTGAATGGAACACCTTTTTGTGCCAGTTTTTGGTAGTGCTGATGGATATCGGTTACGGCCAGGGCAAAATGGGTGATGCGAAAATCACACTGGCGGATATGCTTGGCGGTTTCCCCTCGGGGACGGTGGTATTGGAAGAGTTCGATTCGCCCGTTATGTCCGGAAAGCATGACCACGTGGGCGTCGGCATTCGACATACCGACGACGTTGGAGAAATGCTCTCCGGAATAATGCTCGAATTCCCATTCGATGTTGAAGTTTAAAACGTCCGTATAAAAGTCCCGCATGACCGTCATGCTTTTGCAGGCAATGGCCACGTGATGCCAGAGAACGTTCATTTTTTCGGTGGAGGTGGTGATATTTTGATTCGGTGAAGCGGCTTTGATCACTTAATTTCTGGAAAAAGCGAAAACAGCCAGTTGAAGAATGTTTTACGGAAAAAAGCTTTTTATGAGCCTTTTAAGCTGACGTCGGTGGATTGTATTCTACAATTTCCAGGGTGATCCCATCAGGATCTTTGAAATAAACCCACTTCCAACCGGCCAGCGGTCCTTCATCAACCACGTTAAGATCAGACAGGAAGCGGATGCCTTTGGCTTCGAGTTCCTTCATTTTCTGGACAGCATTGTCCACACGAAACGCCACATGCATGGATCCAAGTCCGTTGGGGGGCAAAGGCGTATCGACCGGAGAAGGCGGGGTTTGGTATTCGAGCAGTTCGAGAGAACCATCACCGATTTCAAATATCGCCAACCTGAGTTTAGCTCCCGGCACTCCTAATCCTTTCTCCAGCTGTTCTCCTTCGAAGATATCAGTGGGACCGGTCACCAGCTTGAAACCGAGTTTGTCGCGGTAAAAGGGAAGAGACCGGTCGAGGTTGGCGACGGTGATGCCGGTATGGAAGATTGCGTTCATCATTTTCAACTCCTTAAAGTGGATTAATGTATCATCCCTGTATAACCCCGTTATCGGGCGGGGGACACGGGCAGCAGGTTAAGTGCTTCCCGCCCCTCAGGTTGGATTGTTTTAACTGAATCGTCAACTGCTGCGGTCGAAAAACCAGGGTGGATGTTTGCTTCGAAGTGAAGCCTTTATTGAAAGGTATAGGCTGGTACTGGCGATTTACCAACTCTTTAGAATTATTATGAAAACCGAGCGAG
>CAYSVS010000131.1:0-1766 GCA_964434475.1 uncultured Methanosarcinales archaeon | reverse complement strand
TTTTCTATACATAGCTCTTCTGTCTTATTAATCCAATTAATAAATAATTTTACAGCTTTTCTTTTGTCTTGTGTTTCGTAAATAGAGTATCCTCAAAAACAATTTAGAAAAAAAGCAGAAAACAGAGATCATTAGGAAAAACAAGAAGATATAATATCATTTCTGGCAAAAATAAGGTAAGAAAAAAAAGAGTTAATTTTTTTAGCGTACATATTGATTAAATTCATTACGAAGAATATCGAATTGATCCAACTTTCAGATGTGTCTTGAAGTTTTGCTTTGATAATGTTCAGATTATATCCATTTTTGCCTTGCCCAAACTTGCCTTCTATCGGTATTCGCTCTCTGTATTCCTGTTTTCTTTGTCTTCTTTCCTCTTTGATCTCTTCTTTGTTCTCCTCAGTCATCTTCTTTGGTCTTCCTAATGGTTTTCCACTGAATCTTATTCCTTTTGCTTTCATATAATCCCTGTTCTTCTTCGTCCCATAAATATTATCGGCTATCACTACTTCAGGATAAAAACCAAATCGCTTCAGATAATTTTCCACATGCATTATCAAATCTGATGATTCGTTGTATGCATCCCAACTGATATGCTCAGGTATGGCATATCCATCTATCATGCTCGTTCCTATTTTTGATCCAAATTCCGTTTTTTTGCCTGTCTTTCCTCTTACTATCGGGCGTACATGTGGTTGACTGATACTGACTATTCTGTTATCACATCTATTTTTCCTCTCATCATACATCTCTTTTTGTTGTCGGAATATCTCTTTTACTTTCCATAGCTGCTTCTGATAACAATATGATAAAGGGAAATATTGGAGATCCATCATATCAAGCATCTTGTCTATATGTTTAAAATCACGTGCAATGTAACTCAATTGCTTGCCTATGGCTTTTCTTACAACTTTACATTTCTTACTCTTTTGTTTGGCTACTTTGAGGAATTCCTTATGTGCTACTTTCCTGTATGTTCGTGGTTTGACCGTTAGTCCTGTTAATGGATATAGCTTGTCTATGATCGTCTCGCATATTCGTCGTGCATCACTTAAAAGTTCCAGGTCATTCGGATATTTGATCCTCTGTTCGGCTACCGTTGCGTCCATCAATAGCTTACCCTTCTTTTCGGGTTCTTCTTGTTCCTCTGAATTTGATTCACCGGGTTTCTTGTTAATTGGTTTATTATTGTTTTTATCGTTGTCTTTTTCATTATTTTTATTATTGCCTTTGTTGATCTTCTTTTTCTTCTTTGGTTTTGTCTGTAAAGCAATATCTATTATACAATCGTGCATCTCATTGAATCTTTCTTCTCCCAAACGCTTGCGTATCTCTACAAATAGTGTGGGAGAAAATATTGGTTTGTCTTCATAGCTCGTATAACCCAGAAAATATTGCAGGTATGCATTCTCTAATATTTGTTGTACTGTTTCCTCATCACTTAGATTTAACTTATGTTTGATTATTATCGCTCCTATGATTCGTCGGCTATCTATGCAAGGGCGACCTTTACCCGGTGTCATTGCTTTGTTATAGATTGATGCTAATTTATCCCACGGGATTATCTTAGATAGTTTTACCCAGCGGTTATCTGATGATATTTTCTGTTCAAATGGCGTTGAGAATTCTTCTATCTTCTGTTGTTTTTGGCTGGTATATCTTATCATTTTCTTCCTCTAAATGCATGATATTTATACCATAATATACTGATTTCCTTGCACTTTTCATAGCTTTTTCTTTTATAACTTATTATTTCTTATATGCTT
>CAYSVS010000130.1:0-1767 GCA_964434475.1 uncultured Methanosarcinales archaeon | reverse complement strand
AGCCTGTTGTGGATCAATAAATTACAGCCTGTAAATTGTTGCAAACCTCACTCTCCCAGTACTTTCCGTAATTTAGACCATCGAATCTCAGTACCGCAGTCTCATGTTTCGCCTTGACGACTTTACTCAATTTGGGTACATTGATACCCTAAATGGGTACGAAGACGAAGGACATATCGGCAGCTCTCTTTCCGGGGACAAAACGCAGAATTCTTGCGTTGTTCTTTCTTAATCCGGATCAGGAGTACTACTTCTCTGAAGTCGTTCGATTGACTGGCACAAGGCAAGGCGTAATTCAGCGCGAACTAAAGAGCCTTACTGAAGCGGAAATCCTTTTGTCGGAGAAGCGGGGTCGCCAGAAATTCTATGCTGTCAATCGGAAGCACCCCATATTCCGGGACCTGCGAAATATCATTTTCAAGACGTATGGCGTAATAGGTCAGATCCGGGAAGCATTTGATCCGGCTGGGGGGCAAATCAGAGTCGCTTTCGTATATGGGTCGTTAGCCAGAGGCGAAGAGGTTTCAAGCAGCGACCTTGATCTGTTTGTCATTGGTAATATCGGGCTTGATGATTTAGTCAGCGCTCTTTCAAGTGTCGAGCAAGCAATTGGGCGCGAAATTAATCCCACACTCTTTTCGGCGGCAGAGTTCAAGAAGAAGTGGTCAGAGAAGAATCACTTCATCAGGTCGGTAGCCAATGCAGAGAAGGAATTCATAATTGGATCTGAGGATGAGTTTAGACGACTGGCTGAATAACCGTTGGCTTCACCGCCATGAAACGAGCGCTGAAGAAATCCAGGCGCTGTTGCACAGCGCCGAGGAAGACATCCGCAGTGCGCAAATTGAAGGCATCGCCGCCGGATGGAGACTCAACATGGGCTACACAGCGGCTTTACGGTACGCCAGGGCCGCCTTGTATGCTTGTGGGTATCGGCCGGCACGTGAGCGCGAGCACGAACGAACCATCGATTCGCTGACTTACACGGTGCCCTCGATTGAAGCTGACACGATCAAGCTTCTGCACAAAATCAGAAAGATGCGCCATACGGCAACCTATGATTCGGTCGACATGATTTCAGATGCGGAGGCTGATGCGGCGATGAAAGTTGCTGATGAGCTAAGCCAACAAGTGAGGAATTGGTTCGAGGAGAATCATCCGGAGTTTCTCAAATAGTAGTGACGTATCACCTGACCGATGCTGCCTACCGCGTCTGACTCGAGAGATGAATAGGATTCATGATATTTCGAATAACACAAAAACTCGCCAAGAAGATCAAAGCTGTTCCGGCCGCGGCGCTGCCACCACACGAGAATCCGCTCCTAGACTGGACGGCTAACCTGTTCATGGTATCGCGCTGGCAGTGTATTATTCTCACTAACTCAGCGAGCTTGTATTCTGTCGTCTTCCCCGGCAAAGGTGTTCCTAACGGGCAGGCGTTCGTAGAGCAGGGTATGAATGCGTTGCGCGATAACATGGCGCTCGATGGTATCGTGAGCACATTTGATACGAAGATTGCCTCGGCTTTGGATTCCGTCAGTTTCTGCAAGACTGGTGATCGTCGAGTGCTGGCGTCGATGAACCAGCTCGTCTGCCAGGTCAAATGCGACCTTTTGGAAATGGGACATTCGTTACCGGTAGTCAATCGGCGACTGAACCGGATAGTGATGTCAAAGCTGAGCTACCGCTATGCCTTTGACGAACTTCTGGCTCTTGCCGACCGGTCTCGGGGGTAGCCCTGCTCGGCTATTGTATTGCCTTCCAACG
>CAYSVS010000129.1:0-1790 GCA_964434475.1 uncultured Methanosarcinales archaeon | reverse complement strand
TCATTTTTAACACAGGTAACTTTAGTCTTTGCCCTATTTATCAATTCTATTTTTTTTTCTTCACTAAGAGACATACAATCAATGAGTTCATTCAAATTATCTTCAATGATTATTGTTCCATGCTGCAATACAATGCCCTTTAATCTTGCCTGAGCATTTCCTGAAATCTTCTTACCATTCACAACAACATCATAAGGATTTGAATTTAAATAACAGCTGTCTTTTCTCTCTTTGGATTCTGAATTTTTTTTTTCAGCATTCAAGCCTAATTTTTTAAATCCTGTAACAAGACCATCTGATAAATAGTTATAAGCATCAACTATTTTATGAGGCAGAGATTCTTCAGGCAGTATTAATGAATAAACCAGATCGTTTTTATGCAAGACAGCTGTTCCGCCGGTCATTCTTCTAACATAATCAAACTTTTTTCCTTCTTTTTCAAAATTAAAATTACTTGTTCTTTGTCCATATCCCAAGGTTACTGCAGGAGAAGAAAAAACATAAAATCTTAAAGTAGGAAGTGATCTTTCTTCTGAACATGCAAGAGTTATGGCTTCATCTATTGCCATCTGCATTTTGCAATCATCCTCAATTAAAGGCAACAATCTGTATTTTTCCATCTTCATATACACTCACTTGCTTTATAAGAGCTTCTTACCAAAGGGCCTGCAACAACATGTTTTACGCCAATTTGCCTTGCTTTTTTTTCAATTTCTTTGAATTCTTCAGGACTATAATATTTTTTCACTTCAGCATGTTTTTTGCTTGGCTGTAAATATTGTCCGATTGTAACAATATTGCACCCAGCATCTTTTAAATCAATTATAGTTTGAATAACTTGACTTTTTTCTTCTCCAAAGCCGAGCATAAAACCTGATTTTATTTTTAGTTTTAAATTAAATTCTTTTACCTTCTTTAATAATTGAATAGATAATTCATAATTACCCTTTGGTCTTAATCTGGGAAACAATTCCTTTACAGTTTCGATGTTGTGGTTTAATACATCTGGCTTTGCATTAATTATTTCTTTCAACGAATTCCAATCTCCCTTAAGGTCGGAAATTAGAACTTCAATCTTGCAATTAGGATTTAGCTTTCTGATTTCTTTTATTGTATTAACGAATTGTCCTGCTCCGCCATCATTTAAATCATCCCTTGTAACACAAGTTATAACTGCATATTTCAAGTTAAGCTTTTTGATTGCTTTTGCTATCCTTGCTGGTTCATCATCATCAACTTTTTCAGGCATACCACTTTTGATGTTACAATAAAGGCAGTTTCTTGTGCATGTATCACCCAGTATCATAAACGTAGCAGTCTTTTTTGAAAAGCATTCATATCTGTTGGGACAATTTGCCTCAATACATACAGTTGTCAGATTGTTATGTTCAATAAGCTCTTTAGTTTTCACATATTCTTTTCTTTCAAATTCAGGAATCTGAATCTTTTTTAGCATAAGCATCTTTAAGAAAACACCTTCTCATTTTCTATTAATTCTACAAAGCCATGATAATCAATAAGTTTGACCTTAGCATTATTTTGGATTCCTCGAAGCTCTAAGTCTTCTTTTAATGCTAATACTTCAGTATCTTTCTCTTTTAAAGCCTGAATGCCTGAATCTCCTTTATTTAATATCAGCACACCGTCCTGTATTAGCAAAACTTTGTCTTTAGGATTCAAATACTTAATCATGCTAGGTTCTCCAGCCAGTAAGGATTCTTTTATAATAAATAACACCATTTTTTCACCTCAAAAATTAATGATTGTTTCAGCTTCATTGATGAAGCTTC
>CAYSVS010000128.1:0-1801 GCA_964434475.1 uncultured Methanosarcinales archaeon | reverse complement strand
CCTTTGCGATACTTGAAAACATACCGCAAAGAATAAAAGCTGTTAACCACGGAGGAAGCGGAGGGAAACGGAGGAAAAATTAAATCTTTTTTTTCCTCTGTTAAACTCTGTGGCCTCCGTGGTTTCTATCTCTTTGCGAACTGCGATAATTCTTTAAAAACATATCGCAAAGAACGCAAAGGACTCGCGGAGGACGCAAAGACAAAAAACTGTTAACCACGGAGGGAACGGAAGAAAAAGATTTTATTTTTTTCCTCTGTTAAACTCTGTGTCCTCCGTGGTTACTATCTTTGCAGCCTTTCTTTTTGTCTACAACCGTCCGGCGACGAGGTCGCGCGGCAGGCGGCCTTTGATGTCGTAGACGATACAGCTCTTGTTATGGGCGCAGGTATAGTGATAATGGTTAAACTGCGCGTGCGCCACGGTGAGCACCACGGCCTGATAGCCGTCGATGGTGCGGATATGGCGGTCGACGTCCTCGGGCAGATCGGCAATAATGTCGCCGTTTTGCGGCAGCTGCACCAGGTCGATGCCGTACTCGTGCTTGACCTCGGCGCCATCGGCCCAGGGATCAAACACATCCACCTTGCAGCTAAATTCTTGCAGCTCGCGCACCACATCGATCACCCGCGAGTTGCGGATATCCGGACAGTTTTCCTTGAACGTCATGCCCAGCACCAAAACCCGCGAGCCCTGGACTTTGAAATCGTTTTGAATCATCAGTTTGATGACTTGATGCGCGACGTAATAGCCCATGTTATCGTTGAGCCGGCGGCCGGCGAGGATGATCTCGGGATTGTGGCCGAGTTCCTGGGCCTTGTGGGTGAGATAATAGGGATCGACGCCGATACAATGGCCGCCCACGAGTCCGGGCCGAAACGGCAGGAAATTCCACTTTGTGCCGGCGGCTTGCAGCACGTCCAGGGTATCGATGTTCATCTTGTTGAACAGCACCGCCAGCTCGTTGACAAAGGCAATGTTGATATCGCGCTGCGAGTTTTCAATTACCTTGGCGGCTTCCGCTACTTTGATGCTCGGCGCCTTGTGGGTGCCGGCGGTGACGATCTCGTTGTACAGGGCGTCCACCTCATCGGCAATTTCCGGGGTCGAGCCCGAGGTCACTTTTTTGATGGTGGTGAGGGTGTTGACCTTGTCGCCGGGATTGATGCGTTCCGGTGAATAGCCGCAAAAGAAATCGTGATTGTAGGCGAGGTCGCTGACCCGTTCCAGCACCGGCACGCAATCTTCCTCGGTGGCGCCGGGATAGACGGTGGATTCGTAAATCACAATATCACCGCGTTTCAGCGCCTTACCGACGGTTTCCGAGGCGCTCAGCAACGGACCGAGGTCGGGGCGTTTGTTCTTGTCCACCGGCGTGGGTACGGCAATGATAAAAATGTCGGCGGCTTTGAGGTCGTCGAGTTTGGCGGTAAACGTCAGGTGCGTGGCGGCCGCCAGGTCTTTATCTTTGACTTCGAGGGTATTGTCGTGGCCGGATTCCAGCTCCAGCACGCGCTTGGCGTTGACATCAAATCCCAGCGTGGGGCGATGTTTGCCAAATTCAACGGCCAACGGCAGGCCGACATATCCAAGTCCGATAACTGCAATGGTTTTCAACGGGGTCTCCTGTGGGTGAGCAATTTGTATTTTTTAATATTCAAATAAACATATGACCACAGAGGTAACAGAGGTGAACAGAGGAAAACAAAAATGAAAAAGAAATTTTCTCTTTACCTCGGTTTTACTCTATAAAAGCCTGTTGCAACCAAAGGCTTTAGTTAATTATATTTATTGAATTTAA
>CAYSVS010000127.1:0-1818 GCA_964434475.1 uncultured Methanosarcinales archaeon | reverse complement strand
GCGCAAAGCGAACGACAGGCCGCCGCCGGAACGCTTACCGACTGAAGCCCCCGGCCGTGCTTGTGCTGAGCGGAGTCGAAGTAAAGCCGGTCAGTTTGCATAATGCCGGTTATGTTGACATGCGCTATAACGACATCAATACCATACTTCAAGCATGTGGGAGCCCATGGACGGGCGACCGGACACATAACCCGCATTATGTAAAAGCACGCAGGCACGATGCCGGAGTGCGGCTGCCGGTAGGACGGGGGTTGAAGGCGGTAACTCTTCAGGGACGGCGGGCGGGGTTATCAAGCACGTTCCAGCGTCAGCGGCTACTACTTTTCTTCAGTGTCCTTTTTCAAAGCGTTGTCAATCATCCTGAATATTGCTTGCTGGTCTGCTACGGGAAGCTCCTTGAGTGCCTCGATGCGCTTACGGACAGAAGGCTTTATGCCGTTCTCTAAATCCGGTGGTGCAGATTTTTCCCCCAGAAGCTGCGAGACAGTCACGCCAAGGGTCGCCGCAATTTTTTGTAGAGACTCGACCGTCATGGCTTTCGAGCCGGCTTCATAGTGCGCAATCATCCGCTTTGATAAACCGACAAGTGTACCAAGTCTTTCTTGAGTCAGTCCTCGTGCCCGGCGTGCTCTATAGAGTCTTGTTCCCAAGGGTGACCGTTTAACCTGTGTATGTTTTTTGCCCCTGCTGGGGCCGGGTTTTCCTTTCTTCATACTTAAAAAATACTATCCACTTGCACATGAATGTACCGAAATGTATCTTTGGAAGTATTGAAAAAAGTACTTGCCAAGTTTTTGGCGAGATAAAAAAAGGCCGCCGGTGTCTGTCTGCAAACTTCCACCGTCGGCCAATAAACCAAACGCCCATAAAAGGCGGCTTGATGTCTAAAAAATACCATACCGCAGGCGAACCTGCCATAATCACGAACGATTTGTTCCTTGCCGCGTTTCTTCACTGCGTCGGGTGCCAACTCGACCGGGTGGAGAAGAACGACCGTCGGCGGGTGTCGTTCGTGTTCGTGGGTTCGCGTGTTCGGGAGCTTCGGGAAGCATACCGGAGTGAAAAGGTAGAACTGGACATGACCGCCTTTCGTAACAGCATGAACGACATGCGCCGGAAAATGGATACGGCCTTGAGTTCTTGCGGGGCATCTTACAAACCCTACGAAAGGAGCTTTCCCAATGTCCAGCAACGGCAAAGACAATCCCGCTTCCAGACTGTCCCGCAACGCTGAAGGTCTCCAGTACCACGGCGACACGCTGCACTACCGGATTACCGGCCTGACCGCTTATAACCTCGACCGCCTCTATGTGACCATCAAAGCGTACAAACCAGACGCACCCGCAACGTTCCACGCCGACAAACTCGACCTGTACTATGCCCGCAGCCGCGAATCGTACGCGCAGGCGTGCGAGAAGTATCTGAAAACCCAATCGGCAACGGTTATGGCCGAGCTTTCGGCGCTTATCACCGAACTGGAAGCCGAACGGGTGAGCATGCGGGAGAAGGGCAACAATGGCGGCGAGGCCCCGAAGATGACCGATGAGGAACAGAAAGAGGCAATCGCGGCGCTCAAACACAAAGACTTGCTGAAGAATATCGTATCCGACTTCGATGCTATCGGTTTTATCGGCGAGAAACACAACAAGGCGCTGGCCTACCTTGCCGGAGTATCCCGCCTCCAGCCGGATCCGCTGGCGCTTCTGGTTCTGTCCCGTCCCGGAGCCGGAAAAACCAGTCTGCAGAATGCAGCCTGCAAGTTCATCCCGCCCGAATCGGTCATCCAGTATACCCGCGTGACCGGACAATCACTTTTTT
>CAYSVS010000126.1:0-1837 GCA_964434475.1 uncultured Methanosarcinales archaeon | reverse complement strand
TAGAAGTCGTTCAGAGTATACGGCCTCTGGAGACCGAGATTGTCTAGCCAGTCCTGTCTGAACGCTATACCCTGGCGAATGGGAGCCCTGTTTCTGTAGATGGAGTAATTCGCTCCATCAAGCATAGAGTTCTCAAGGGCAACTGCTGTCCTACCGCCACCGTTTCTGCTCAAGTTGACGAATTCGTTAAAGTATTTACCGACCTCCCAGAACGCTCCGGAGCGTACGGCGCTGACGATGACTGGATCCTTGTCTTCACGAGCCATCAGAACCATGGGAATGGTACCGCCGGCGATCGTGACACTAACTTTATCCTCATAGTTTTCAGCCGGCGCCCACGTGATGTCGAACTCAGCACCCACGTACTCTTCAATAGCGGTCATAAGGGGATTGTGCTCCGGTGGTGCCTGATCATAATAGAGGATGTTCAACATTGAAATCGTCAGTGGTGCCTCTTCGATTCCCCCTGACGTGGCTCCTTCACCTTCCTCTTGACCTGTTGCACTTATTAATACCGGCACGATCGATAGCAGGCACAAACACAATACAACTGGTAGAATAGAACTCTTCTTTCTGCACATACCACACTCCTTGAAAAATGGTTTTATATCAATCACATGCGTGACCAATACCTAAAACAACTCTGGTGCTCAACCTTTCACTGAGCCCAGCAAGACACCCTTAGCGAAGTACTTCTGAAGAAACGGATATACAAGGAGGATGGGAACGGTGGCTACCGCGATTACCCCCATCTTTACCGACACCGAAGGTATCTGAAAATCCTCGCCTACTATTTCGTTGTCACCGAATCCTCCAGATGACAGCAGGACTATCTGCCTCAACCAGATCTGGATTGGCCATTTGTCCGAGTCATTGAGGTAGAGGATTGCGTGGAAGAACTGGTTCCAGTGTCGCACGGCGTAGAACAACGTGAAGGTTGCTATTACAGGCTTTGAGAGGGGAAGAATAATCCTGAGAAATATGCCCCAGTAGCCACAACCGTCGATCTCCGCCGATTGCTCGAGTTCTTCCGGCAGTTGCTGGAAAAAGTTTTTGATCAATATGAGGTTGAATGGACTAATCGCTACGGGAAGTATCAACGCCCAAATACTATCAATCAGCCCCGTGCCTTTAACTACCAGAAACGTCGGGACCATACCTCCGTTGAAGAGCATTGTAAATATGACGGCTATCATGATGTACTTCCGACCGACCAGTGCCTTCTTTGAAAGGGCATATGCCATCACAGTGGTCACCACCATATTCACACTTGTACCCATCAGAGTTAAACGTGCGGATACCCCCAGGCTACTGGTAACCGTACCGGACGAGAAGATGTACCTGTATGCATCAAGCGATATTTTTCTCGGGAAGAGGAGCAGGTCGGAGGAGACTATTTCGTCATAACTCGCAAAGGAGGCGGCGATTATGTGTACAAACGGCAATACCGATATAGATGCGACAAGGAAAAGCATGGTGTAGTTCACGATGTTGAATGCTTTCCTAGCCTCGGTATTATTGTTCAAACAGACCTCACTTTAGTAGACACCCTCTTCTCCAATCTTCCGCGCGGCACTATTTGCGGCCACCACTAAAATAAGGCCAACGAGAGACTTGAAGAGTCCCACTGCCGAGGCAAAACTAAACTGCCCGCCCCGTATCCCTGTAGCGTAGACATAGGTATCGAATACCTCACCAACAGATCGGTTCATAGCGTTGATCATTAGGAACAGCTGCTCAAATCCGGTGTCCATGAAGGTCCCAAGCCGCAGTATCAAGAGGATGATTATGGTGCTTTTCATGGCTGGAAGAGTGATGTACCAAGTCTGTTTCAGTC
>CAYSVS010000125.1:0-1896 GCA_964434475.1 uncultured Methanosarcinales archaeon | reverse complement strand
TCTTGAGTTTGACACTTCTAATCATATTGAATCGCTGTATCCCAGTAAAATCAGGGAATATTTTCCAAAAATCTCAAAATCTGTAGTGTGCCAACTTTTTGATTTTTAAATATTTCTGTCATAATTTTGTGTTATGGCATTTTTACGAGTAGAAAATAAAAAGTCAGGAAAATATTTGCGGATTGTCGAAAGTTATCGCGATGATTCAGGCAGAAGCAAACAACGGATTCTTTACTCATTGGGGAAGGTTGAAGATTACACCCCTGAACAATTAAGGCGTATTGGTTCAAAACTTTATGAACTGGGAGGAGGTAATTTAAAAGATCTTTTAGGTATAAGTACTTGTGAAAAAGCACGTTATAATTATGGTTATTTCCAAGTTTTTGAGAAAACCTTCAAAAATTATAGTCTTGATTATGTCTGTAAGAACATCCAGCAAAAGCATCATCTGAGTTTTGATCTGCAAAATACACTTTTATTGATGCTAATTGATCGACTTCATGACCCTTGCAGTAAGTTATGTTCTTATTATAACCAGGAAGAATATATCAATATTGATCACGTTGAGCTTCAGCACCTTTATCGCACATTAGATAAGTTGGCGGATTACAATGGGTTAATACAAAAGCAGATTTATCAAACCGGAAGGAATCTATTTAACCAGAAATTAGATGTAGTATTTTACGATGTAACTACTTTGTATTTTGATAGTGAAGTAGAAATTGAAGGAAGTTATCGGGAAACTGGTTTTAGTAAGGATGGGAAAATTGGAAAGACCCAGGTATTGTTTTGTATGCTAATAGACCGCAATAAGCAACCCATCGGTTATAGAATCTTTCGTGGAGGAGCTTTTGAAGGGCATACATTTGTTCATGCCATGGAGGATTTACGTAAAGAGTTCCAGATTGATAAAGTTATTGTAGTGGCTGATCGTGGTATGTTATCAACGGATAACTTAAAAGTGGTAGTTGATTATGGTTTTGAGTTTATTGTTGGCGAACGATTACGCTCACTGCCTAAGTCGGTCAAATTATATCTTATTGATCATGCAAACTATCAACAAGAATGGAAGTATACTGACAGTTTAGGAAAAGAAGTATTGGTAAAATATTGCACCTTTGAATACAAAAACAGGATAATTATCGGTACATTTTCGCAAAAAAGAGCCAGAAAAGATCGTTACCAACGTGAAAAGAAACTTATCAAAGCCCATAAATTATTAGCCAATCCGGCAAACATAAATAAAAAAGCAGCCCGCTATTTTCTTAAAAAGCAATCAAACGAAGTATATGTTTTAAATGAAGAAAAAATTGCAGAAGATGAAAAATATGATGGCTTTTTGGCAATTGCAACCAACAATACAGAGCTGTCAATAACTGAGGTGCTGGATCAATATAAGCAGTTATATAAAATTGAACACACTTTCAGAACCTTTAAATCGCACTTGGATACCAGACCAATGTTTCACTGGACAGACAAAAGAATAGATGGTCATATTTGTATGTGTTACATTGCATACACTCTTTTAAACAATACGCTATTAAAGCTCAATAAAAACAGTAATGAATTTACTGAAACTAATCTTCGTAAGGCTCTTGACAAAATGCAACTAAGCTTAATAGAACATGATGGAAAAGAGTTCCTTCTAAGGTCAGCTCAAAGCGAAAAAGAAGTTATCCTACAAAAACGTTTAGGGCTTAAAACGCTTCCTAATATCTTCCCTAGAGATGCAAAATCTCAATATATTTAATATCAATTAGTTATATAGATTTTGTAGTGTGCCTGCGAAATTTTATATGTCTGATTATAAAATATTTAACTCAAAAACGTGTCAAACTTAAGACATTTATTCCACCCTAAATGATGTACATGTTTTTAATCATGATTTCTTACTGG
>CAYSVS010000124.1:0-1920 GCA_964434475.1 uncultured Methanosarcinales archaeon | reverse complement strand
TTTATCTGCCCTATAAACTCTAAAACCTTCATTTTTTCTCACCAGTTAACTTTACAAATATGTCTTCAAGATTTGGCCCTAAAGTGTTAATAGATATAATTTTGTTTTTTGAAGATTGAGAATATTTGAACAGGAGGGGCAGTGTTTCTTCAGGGGTTTTAGTGTAAAGCTTTATCTTATCACCTATTTTTTTTATTGTACCAACTTCCTTAAACTTGAGTTCTTCTATACTCACTTTTTTCTCAAATGCAACCTCAATAGATGAAGTGCTCTGAATTACATGCTTTAATCTTGCCGGTCGGTCTAAAGCCACAATTTTACCATGATTCATAATAGCAACTCTATCGCACAGGTTATCAGCTTCCTCAATATTATGAGTTGTCAGGATGATTGTTGTTCCTTTATCATTAAATTTTCTGATAAGACTTCTTATCAGCCTGACGCTTTCCACATCAAGACCGGATGTGGGTTCATCCAAGAACAATAATTCTGGTTCATTAATCAAGCCCATAGCTATAATTAAACGCTGTTTCATTCCTTTAGAAAATGTTTTAACTTTATCATGCATCCTTTCGTATAACCCAAACAATTTTAGTAAATTCTCTGCTTTCTTCTTTATTGTTTGTTTATCAAGACCATACAGTTCTCCTATTAAAACCATATTCTTGTAAGCAGATAAATCAACATAAGCATTTGCCATTTCAGGAACAATACCCATAATCTGCTTTGCTTTCAATGGCTCTTTTTCCATGTCATATCCACTTACATGAATCCTGCCTTTTGAGGGTTTGAATATTCCGGTAAGCATCCTGATTGTGGTAGTTTTGCCTGCGCCATTAGGGCCAAGCAACCCGAATATTTCTCCTTTCTCAACTTCAAAGCTTATATTATCTACAGCTGTAAAAGAGTTGAATTTTTTTACTAATGATTCTGCTTTTATTATTTTGTTTTTATTAGTGTCCATCCTGAACTCCTAAGATTGATAATTTTTCAATACACTTTATTCCTCTTATTTTAT
The DNA here is from genome assembly GCA_964434475.1 of uncultured Methanosarcinales archaeon. Classification (GTDB taxonomy): domain Archaea; phylum Nanobdellota; class Nanobdellia; order Woesearchaeales; family CAYSVS01; genus CAYSVS01. The sequence goes on along the minus strand of CAYSVS010000124.1, from coordinate 902 downwards.
CAGATTTCATAAAAATTGAATCGCCTTTGCTTAATTCTTTTTCACCATCTTCACTCGTAAATACTCCTTTACCATCCATCACAAAAAAGAAAACAGCATAAGGCTCAGGATGTGGTTTTATTTCTTGACCTTTTTCAAGACAAATAACTACAATGTTGAAATTATCTGTTTTTAATACATCTTCTTTATTTGGTCTATCTGGTAAGAATTTCCCTTTTGAAATTATATCTTTGATGTACATTTTATTTACCTCCATTAATCTTATCTTTTATCGATTTTCTGTTATTTACAATCCTTATTAGTGCAAAAATTATGAATGCTGTTCCAAACCAGACATGCAAATTTACAATTAACTGAAATTTTGGAGAGACATTCTTGATATAGTTAATTAGCAAGGGAATTGAAGTCAAAGCAGTCACAATAAATGTGAATATGCATAATTTCTCAAGGATGTGTTTGTTTCTCATTTTTTACCTCCATACTGTTTATTGTAAAATTCTGCCATTTTGTCCATCATCTTTTTTCTTTCTAATATTGTCTCAAGCCAATTCTTCAGGTAAGTATCTCCTTTTTTTGTAATGCTGTATTGCCTGCTGTCGGGACCTGTTGTGCTTTTTTTCCATTCAGATTTTAGCAACCCTTCTTTTTCCATTCGTCTTAATGTAGTGTACATAGTCCCTGACTTGACACTGTGCCTGCCTTGACTTAGTTCTTCAATTGACTTAATTAAGTCATATCCATAAGTTTGTTTTTCACACACTACTCTAAGTATCAAGAATTGTAACCATCTTCTTTCAGGATACCCACATCCTTTCTGGGAGTTTTTATTATTTTGACACATATTATGTATATAACAATGTTATATATTTAAAGCTTTTGATTTTAAGTGAACACGCATTATA
>CAYSVS010000123.1:0-1937 GCA_964434475.1 uncultured Methanosarcinales archaeon | reverse complement strand
ATTTACATGGCAAACCCAAGGTTGCCCCCCAAGGTGTTGTATAAAAAATATAAATACCTGAGCATCTGCTATAAAGTTTTTATGGTTGGTCTCATAATATCCGTATTGACCTTCTTTTTTTCTTATTTTGTGGTTTGAGCCGAGCAACGAATATTATTATAGTCCACCCTGAAAAAGTGATCAAAGCTAGACTGGGAGCGGAATTAAGTGAAATATTATTTGTAAATATTGCAAGAAATTTGTATATTTGTATAAGAGATCTTGCAAACTAAACAATAAAATGCAGCATGAAAAGCAAGGAGAAACCACAAGGTCAGTCAAGCATATTTACAAGTTTGAAAGATACTATCAACCCAAAGCATCCACTATACCAACTTGAGAAACTTATCCCCTGGGAAGTATTCGAGGAAGCTTACGAAGATACTTATTCTGATTATGGTCGCCCAGCTAAACCAATACGATTGATGGTATCACTAATGATCCTAAAGCATACTTATAACCTGTCAGACGAAGAGACAGTAGCACAATGGGAAGAAAACCCTTATTGGCAATATTTCTCAGGAGAAGAAGTTTTCCAATGGCGTTACCCTTGTGATCCTACGGACCTTGTTTATTTCCGCAAAAGGATAGGAGAAGAGGGGGTAGAAAAGCTCTTTGAGGTATCAGTAAAACTACATGGCAAAAAAGCGATGGAAAAAGAAGTAATAGCTGATACGACAGTGCAGGAGAAAAATATCACTTTTCCAACAGACAGCAAATTGCAGAAGAGAGTAATCCAATGGGTTTGGAAGATATCAGATAAGAACAACATTAAGTTGCGTCAGAGCTATCGGAGGACAGTACCAAAATTAGAATGGAAACTCCGCTATATCGGACGTCCGAAACGTGATAAAGAAGGTAGGCGTGCAGCAAGAAAACTGAAAACAATTACGGGACGGTTATTAAGAGATTTGGAAAGGGAAATGACAGAAGAGCAAAAACGCATTTATTCTGAAGAACTGATAAACAGCCATAAGATACTGGAGCAGACAAGAAACAGTAAAGACAAGATCTACAGCTTTCACGAACCTGATGTTAAATGTATCAGCAAGGGAAAGAAACACAAAAGATATGAATTTGGCAGTAAGGTATCAATATTGACTACAAAGAACAGCAATATTATCGTAGGTGCAGTTAATTTTACTGAAAATATTTACGACGGCAATACACTACCACCGGCATTAGATCAGTATAAACGACTAATGGGAAAAGATGCAAAGGCAGTATTGGTTGATGAAGGCTATAGAGGAAGATCAACAATAGGCAACACAAAGGTTCTCCGTGTTCACCAGAAGTCAATAAAAGGATTATCAAGATGGCAAAAGAGACAACGGTTCCGTCGAAGGTCTGCTATTGAACCAATTATTGGTCACCTAAAAGCGGACTACAGGTTGGGTAGAAACTTTCTAAAAGGAGTTATTGGAGACAGCATTAATCTGCTGATTTCTTGCATGGCATTTAATATCAAGAAGCTGATAAACCAGCTTATTTTTGCCTTTTTAAAGCTGTTTCATGTTGTTAAAGGAACTCTGACAGACAATTTTTTAGCATTTGCAAGCTAAAATCAGCTGTTTTTATAAATCTATAACCTACGACAAACATCAGATGGATAATCAATTTTGACAGATATTCTGAAAAATGACATTTTCAGGGTCGACTATTATAGGTTTTCAAAATAAAATGAACTCTCTTTCTATCGGAGAGTCCATTATATAGAAAACCTCTAACTTTTTTATAAATCCATTAAGCTCAATAGAGTTTTATTTCTAATGCATTGCAAAAGATAAAGAAATCAATACCACCTAATCTCACACTATTCTAAAGAGAAAGTAAACAATCATTAACCCCCTCTTTGCAAGAGGGGGTTGGGGGTGCTTGTATGCATGTAACAATCAATA
>CAYSVS010000122.1:0-1943 GCA_964434475.1 uncultured Methanosarcinales archaeon | reverse complement strand
CTCTAATACCCCTTTTGTACTCATATAATCAATTAACTCACTCGATGTTTCATCTATCTCTTGCATATTAGCCTTTAATTCTTCATATGATTCATATTCATCCTCTTCTTCTACCCAAGAATTCATATCTTCCGATTCTTGCATGGTATCTCTCAGTATTTTATAAATTTTGCTTTTGATTATTTTTGATGTTATTAGCTTTGACACAATCGGCATAAGTTGATTTGCATATAATGTTTGGTTTGACCATCCTCTTGCTTCTCCATATGCGGATATAGTGGCCATTATGCATGTTGTCAATATTGTTACTATTATTTCACTACTTTCTGATGCTTTTAATGCATTCTCTAAAGCCTCTGTGGTATTTCCCGCTTTCATTTGATTTTCTAAGAATGCTTGAGCAAGGCCAAATTCACTTAATTTCAACAAATATTTTTTATACTCACGCATCCTAATCGCATACTCAGAATCTATTGGGCTTACTAACTTATCTCTAATGCCAAATATCAATTTTATACCCTCTTTGTGCAATCTTATGATAAAATCATGATTTTTTAAAAGACTAACATCATTGTTGTCCTTAATATTTTTAGACAAATAAAACTCTATTGAGGTAGGAAACAATACAAATTCGGCTTCTGTTTTGTTTTTATGAAATAATACACCATAGTTCAGTACCATATTTGCCATATAGTCATTATACTTTTGAAGTATAGTATCAACTCGAATGTCTGGACCTGGATATTCGAGACGCTCCCTCATATAGTTGGAATCATAGATAATATCAGAATCTAATGTGTCCAATAATACATTAACATAATGTATTGCCTTCTTTATATAAATATTGTTGTTAGTTTTCAAATATTTTATGTAATTCAGCAACGATTTAGCCTCAAGCCAATCTATTTTTAATCCTATATATGATATTTTCATGTTATTCGCCTCGTTTTCATCTAACAAATTATATTTTAATATGATTTCTATTATTTCTTTGTCTAATTTTCTATTTTTGCCCAATATCATTTTTTTTATTCTATTAATTTCTTTTTCTAAGATATTTATGTCTTTATCTCTTATTGTATATGCAAATCCTGGCGCTTTGACAAAATGATTCAACATGTTGGTCCAGCCTATGCCATAATTTAAGTACATTCGATTTTTCGTCTGATATTGAAACATTATATCACGTATCATTGAAAATAACGTCATTATGTTTATTGTATGTGTGTATTTTTGTACTGAACTAAGTTTTAAGTACAATAAAGTTAATTTACTACCATCTTTTATGTTTGTAATTCCACTAAAATCCATTACATTAGCATGGGTTTGCCGTTCTATCAACTCGTCTAGTTTAATTTTCATTATTCGATCGATAGTTATACTAGTATTCATAATATTAACTAATTCAAAATGTTGCATATGTTTTAATGAAAATTGCAACAATGGTAAATAATTTAATATATAAACATATGATATAGTTAAAATATCATGAAGATTTTCTGCCAATATTAGTTCACCAATTATTTTCTTTTGAACAGATTCAGTTTCTTTTAGCGCAAGTATAGAATCTTTTCTTTCCATCTTTACCCCCTCCTCTTTTTCGCTTTTGTTCAAGCTTGATAATCTTATCAGATGCTATATCTCAGGATAATCTCCACTCTTGTTGTGTTAATGAAGCTCTGAAAAGCCTTCTTAGCTCTTTGATGACTACTTGTATATCTTGCGAATTGGTTCAATAATACTGTGTGAGAATATGAAAAAAACGCAGGTTGGTCATAAAAGTATGATTTGATCCCGCTATCTGAATGTCTGAGAGAAATTACTGTGAAAATTTGCATTTGGCAAGAGCAAACAGAAATCTTGATTTTGTAATCATTATTCTCGTGTATATAGTCATTCTCGAATTTAATCCGTCATCTTCCTTGGCAGAGAGGTAGCAGTCT
>CAYSVS010000121.1:0-1965 GCA_964434475.1 uncultured Methanosarcinales archaeon | reverse complement strand
GAAAAGCACCAAAAACAAAATCACGATTGCTAAGGTTATATAAAATTCCATCTTCAAAACCACGAAAGCACAAAAAACAATATTATATACATAACTATGAATATGCTGAACTCAACGAAAGCCCTTTTTATTATAGGGACTTCTTCTGGAAGCAGGATATCTATTATCACTATTGCAATAAAGGATATGAAGAACATAAGCAATGATAAAAGCAATGTAAAAGTAAATTCTGTCCTTAAGATCCTAAAGACAGGATTTCTGTTCAATAGAAGTATAAGGAAAATAAAAAATACTGTTGAAAGTGTAGAGAAACGCCATTTCATCACACTAAGTTTTTGTCTGTGTTTTATCCTTTCAGATTTCTTTCTGATCTTCACAGAATGTTTCTTTGTCAAATGCGTATTCATAATATAGAGCCACACGATAAACAAAAAGACAAACAATAATGTGATGACAGCTTCCATCTATGCACCTCTTTTAATTAGAATTTGATTTTTTGTTTTATAAAACTTTCTATTTATGACACTGTTAACTTATAAGCAATAATTCCTTCTATTCATGAACAGAAAAATTTCGATCATGCTTCTTATTCGATTTCTCGATAAGTTTAAGTCAATCTTAGCTGATTGAGCAGGAGTAATCATACCCAAAGTCATATGCTTTCTAATGAAATTGTAATAAACTCTATAAAAATCAAAGAATTTTTCAGCACTTTTTGGATTGTCAAATCCCCTAAATACTTTATAACGCTGTTTTAGAGTGTTATGAAGTCTTTCGATTGGATTATTCCTAAACTTATGTTTCCATGCAGGATAATGTTTATGGATTTTCTTTCTTGGAAAAACCCTTTTGAAAGCAACAGGATAATCAAAACTATTGTCCGTATGGATTTCATTTGGTATTTCTGGGCTTCCTGTTTTTACTTTGTTCAAAAAATCTGTACCTTCATCAAAGTTTCTTTCTTCACTTAAATGATCTGCAACTAAGAATTTAGTTTCATAGTCGATACAATCCCAATAATAAATCCAATTTTTTCTTTGATTTACAAACATTTCATCTGCATGAAATATTTTTCCAAGATGAGGTGTCAAAGTTTGAGAGAAGCTTTTAAGCTTCTTCCCAAATTTATTTTGCCAGTCTAAAATGGTTTGCCTAGTAACTTTGACCCTGTGATGTTGATCTATATGGTCAACGACATCTGCTAAGGATAACCCCTTAGCCCTTAAATCAAGAGCAGCAGTGATTACCTCAGAAGAATGTCTGAAGTTTTCAAAGCCTTTTCTGTCTACAAACCACTTGCCGCATTTTGTACAGCTAAATCGGGGTATCCATCCAGATTTATTTTTCTTAACACCTCGTTTTATGGCAGAATTTGTTTTGCAATGTAGGCATTTAAACACAATATTTCACCTCAAATAACTCTAAGAGGCACTACTATTTATATGTGTCGATTAATTGACAGTGTCCTATTGATTATGGTTGATATGTGACTTTTAACATAAAATATGTTATTTGTAACATACTATTACGTGATATATAACATATATTATGTTACTTATAACAGAAAAATTTATATAGCTTTTAAGTCTTTAAAATCGTATGACTATATTAGAAGAACATAAAAAAATACTTAAAGAACTGCTTGATGATATAAACGAAAAGATCAGAGCAGACCTGCTTTTAGAAAGACAAAAGATCATAGGTTTTGCTGCTTCGGAAGCATCCAATAATCTTCTCTCGATACTGCTTCATGAAAAGAAACTGATAAGCCCTGGTTTTAATGTAAATCACAGATCTTTTGCTTCTGAAAAAAGAGCAAAAGATGTTTTTGATTTTGAGTTTCCTCAAAAAGAAAATATACTGAAGCTGCTTGTAAACCAAGAAGATCTCAGAAACAAACTTTGTTATGGGAGGGATAAGAATAAAGAAGTGGTGGAAGCTTCTGTAAAAAATCTTTTTGAACTC
>CAYSVS010000120.1:0-1996 GCA_964434475.1 uncultured Methanosarcinales archaeon | reverse complement strand
GCCCGTAGAGGTCCTGCAGCACGGCCTCGACCAGCCGGGCGCGCTGGATCAGCCCGGCCTCGAGCTCGCTCCAGCTGGCGGCGTCGAGGATGACCGGCAAGAGATCGAGCCGCCAGGCCGCCTGGCGGTCCTCGGGGTCGGCGTGGACGTTGAACGCAATGCCGCTCTCGAGCAGCTTCTGCTCGGTCGTCCGCGCGATCAGTTCGCGGCCCTGCGGGCCCACGGCCTCGAGCTTGTCGAGAAAGGGCCGCCAGGCGGGCCCGGGCGCGCCGTCCGGGCCGAGCAATTCGTCGAAGGCACTCGTGGGTGGCCGGTAGGCGTCGAGCAGCCGCTCGTCCGGGGCGATCGGGGCCGAGAGCGTGAGGCTCAAAGCAGCGGCCTTTCCTCAATCGCGCGCATGGCGGAGATCAAGCATATGCGGCTGGTGGGGCAAAGCGGGTGCACGCCTGGGTTGCAGCATGCCGGTGGTATGGCGCATGGGCTCGAACCGGGCAAGCCGCCTGGGCTCGGCGGCGAGGTCGTTGATCGGCGGTGCATCGTACGAAGTGCCGTCCGGCTTGTTCACGTGGTAGCGGCAACCGCCGAGCGAGCGGCCGAGGCGGGTGTCGACGAGATCGAAGGTGAGGGTTGCCGTGACGCCGAGGCCCGGGTGCCGCATCCGGGGCAGTGCGCGGGCGCGAAACCGCACGCCGGCGACATGGCCGTCATCCGGCAAGGGGGCCAGCGGCAGGGTCCAGCCGTTGCAGGTGAGGGCGTGATGTCGGGCAAGCTCGCCCCGCACGCGAAGCTCGAGGCGGTCGAGCGACTCGTCGATCAGTCGTGTCCCGTCGGGCTCGGCCCTGAGCAGGCACCAGGGCTCGAGCGCGGCGCGCAACTCCAGGCGGACGCCGGCGATCTCGGTGGTGCCCAAAAGCGGCGTGCGCAGGCCCGCATGCGCCGCGAACCAGGTGGGCTCGAAGGCGAGGCCGAAATCGGCGAGTTCCGCCAGCACGACGTCGAGGTCGCGCTCTAGCCAGTAGGGCAGGAGCCAGCGGTCGTGCAGGCCGTCCTTGGGGTCGAGGGCGAGGCGGCAGGGCTCTGCCGCGAAGCGGACGACGAGGGCCTGGACGAGCAGCGTCTCGAGGGCGGCCATGCGCGGCGACGGCGGCTCGCCGAAGCTGCGGATCGCCAGCTGCCCGGTCGCGGTATCCAGGGCAAGCTCCGCCCTCTGCGGATCGCCCGTGGCATCGGTCAGGAGATCGCCGAGCCCGGCGCCGTTCGTCAGCGCCAGCGCCACCTCGGCGAGGCGTTCGGCACCCAGCTCGTCGAGCCGGGGTGCCGGGCCATCGACGCCGATCCGGCCGCCGGAGAAGAGGTAGGAAAGTGCCGGATGGCGTTGCCAGTAGCGGATCAGCGAGGCGAGCAGTTCCGGCCGCTGTAGCGAGGGGCCGTCGACCACGACCGGCCAGGGTGCGGTGGTCGCCGGCAGGCCGTCCGGGCGATAGTGGCCGGCAGCGGCGGTGGCGTAGTGCCGCTCGAGGGCGGCGAGGTGCTCGTCCCACCCGGCGGTGGGCGCGATCGTGCTGCCGCGGCCGAGCTTCAGCCCGAGGCCGGCGGCCCGGGCGTCGATGGCGCCGGCGAGCGTCGAGATGGCTGTCCACTCGTCCAGGGTGAAGGGTGTGTTCGGCCGCGGCCGTGCCGCCAGCCGGGTGACGGTCATCGCATGGGTGAAGCCGGCGCTGACCTCGGATGCCGTGCCGGTGATGGGGGGGCATGATCCGGTCGGGGCGAGGCGGCGAGCGGGATGTGGCCTTCGCCGGCGAGCATGCCCGAGGTCGGATCGAGCCCGATCCAGCCGGCCCCCGGCAAATAGATCTCGGCCCAGGCGTGGAGGTCGAGGAAATCCTCCTCGGGGCCGTCGCCGGCCTCGGCATCGCCCTTCAGCTGGACGAGATAGCCCGAGACGAAGCGGGCGGCGATGCCGAGCCGGCGGCAGAGCTGAACCATCAGCCAGCCC
>CAYSVS010000119.1:0-1996 GCA_964434475.1 uncultured Methanosarcinales archaeon | reverse complement strand
GCGGCGATTCGAACAGAACCAATAGATGTCATCACCTCGTGCCTCCCTGATGCACGCGGAGTCTGGGGCTCGAGGGCCCTCGGCCGAATCAGGTGTGGTCTCGCAAACGTAACCACGGCGACTATTGCATCGAAGATCGTTCCATTGCCCATCATATAAGCGAATTTCTCCACAATCTTCATCCCCCCAATTGTTGGGCTGCACCGCTCACCGAAAATGATCGGAATGTGCTCATCAAAAGTGATCGATTGAATCGGGTATTGAATCAGGATTGAGACAGATAGTTGTGAGACCCCTCCGCCGTCGGTTCAGACGGTTACATGACGAAGAAGCGACCTTGTCGGATATGTGGGCGGTGGTTCTATCCGAATCCTCGGGTGGGGAAACGGCAGAAGGTCTGTAGCGACGCTCGGTGCCAGCGGGAGCGGCATCGTCGGGCTTGTGCGGACTGGCACGAGCAGAATCCGAATTACGATCGAGAGGACCGTTTGCGGCGGAAGCTGAAACGGGAGGCGGCGGCTGGGAATGGAGGCTGTGGGGGAGACCCGTTTCTCGGAGTGGACGAAGCGGCAGCGCGAGACGTAGTGGACCTGGAAGTGTATGTTATTGTTGACGAAATCGGCAGACATCTCGTCGGTTGGGTGCGAGACGAGATAGCCAGGCAAGTCTCAGTAAATAAAGGGGAAATCGGTAGACACCCTCCTTTGGTGCCGCGAGACGAGATAGGCGGTCTGGGGCCTCCTCCGTAGATTGGAGAGAGACGCGCGAGGAGGGCGCCCCGGATGGAGCTGGAATTTCATCAGATAGCGAAGAGGTACGCAGAGCTTCGGATCTCGATGCCTGGCTACGAGGGTCGATTGATGTCGTCGTTGGCGTCGGAGGGACAGCTTCATCCGGTGCTGGTGGTGGAGAATCAAGGGGAGGGGGCGGGGTACGTGCTGATCGACGGGTACCGTCGAGTGCACGCGCTCGAGGAGCTGGGGCGGGACACAGTGGAGGGGGTGGTGCTAGCGCTGGAGGAGTCGGCAGCGCTGATGTTTCGACATTGTCAGCAGAGCGCGCAGCCTCGGTCGGCGCTGGAGGACGGGTGGCTGCTGCGCGAGCTGGTGGATCAGCACGGGCTGAGCCAGGCCGAGCTCTCCCGTCGCTTGCATCGGTCGGAGAGCTGGGTCTCGCGGCGGCTGTCGCTGGTGCGGGAGCTCCCCGAGTCGGTGCAGGAGCTGGTGCGTCGTGGTCGAGTCTGTAGCGACGCGGCGGCGAAGTATCTGGTGCCCTTGTCGCGCGGCAAGAGGTCGGACTGCGAGGAGCTGGCGCGAAATCTTTCGGGCAAGCGCACGAGCACGCGGGAGGTGGAGCGGATCTACGAGGGGTGGAAGCGGGGGGACGCCGAGCAGCGGCTGCGGATCGTGCAGAGGCCGTTTTTGTATCTGCGGAGCGCGGACGAGGTGAACAGGGGGCCGGGCGAGGGAGCCGGCGACCCCTGTCGGACGGTGTCCGAGGACATGAGCATCCTGGACGCGGTGAGCGGTCGCGCGCGGCGGCGTGTCCGGGAGCTGGGAGCGTATGCGCGGCTGCCCGCCACGGTGGTCGAGTCGTGGTTATCCGCGCGGTCGTCTTTTGCGGCCTTGGCCGAAGTCATGGAGAAGCGAGCCCATGCTGGACCAGATGACCAGGGCGGCGGTGCTGCGCCTCTCGGCTGAGGGGCACGGCCCCGGTGCCATCGCGCGGGTGCTGAGAATTTCAGTCAACTCGGTGAGGAAGGTGCTGGCCTCTGGCCAGGACGCGGTGCCGGAGCTGGAGCGGCCGTCGGCGGCGGAGCCCTACCGGGAGCGCATCGTGGAGCTTTACGTCGAGTGCCTGGGAAACCTGGTGCGGGTGCACGAGAAGCTCGAGGGCGAGGGGGTCTCGATTCCCTACTCCACGCTGACCGGTTTTTGCCGCCGCGAGGGGATCGGGGTCAAGCCCAAGAAGCGCACCGGGCAGTACCACTTCGAGC
>CAYSVS010000118.1:899-2006 GCA_964434475.1 uncultured Methanosarcinales archaeon | reverse complement strand
AGTTTCCTATCTGGTTGTTCTTGGCGATGCCGGGGAGGGAATATAATGGACGTTCTCTACAGTGCTATGGCCGTCCCTGAAGCCTGCTACCTCGGTAAGCGCGTATTCAAGAGGCTGTTCCACGAGAATGCCAAACTCGGCGCGACTGATAAAAAAGCGTTGCAGGAAGATATTGATACCATAATCTGGCAATATACTTTTAAGCCCAGCACGATCCCTATTCAGGCTTATGAGGACCATCAGCGAGAGTATCTGGAGGTACATGTTCTCCAGGCGGACTTGAAAACTATGAAGCGCACCAGCCGAATTATAGAGGTAATACACAGAGCGATTCCGTATCCATTAGTCGTGGTCCTCATCTATGGAAAAATGTGCGCCCTAAGCCTGGCGCATAAGCGTTTCAGTCAAGCAGAGAAGGGAGCCATCGTTGCTGAGGATTTCATCACTAGCGACTGGATCGACCTTTTGGCACCGACGTCTTTGCAGCAGGCCTTCCTCGCAAGTCTAGTGGTGTCAGCTTTGCCGCACACGCATTTTTTTGCGTTTTATTCGGCCATCTGGGATCGACTTTTAGCACTGGACTGCGCCCGTTTGACAGGCGAGTATCGAGTTGAAACTGCTGCTGAGAAGCTAAAGCATCGTCGTCAGCGGCTTGCTCGCTGCCATGAATTGGAGCTGCAAATTGCAGAATACAAATCTGCTATCAAGAAGGAAACACAGTTCAATCGCCAAGTAGAAATAAATACAAAAATAAAGAAGCTGGAGAAACAATTACTGAAGGAAAGTACCGAGTTATAAGTAGGAGGATAACGCGCATGGAAAAGCTGAACCCGAAAAACGATGGAGCGACAATGGATATCGTCGGGCAGAATATCGAGAAGCTGGAGGAGCTATTTCCCGATGTTTTCACTGAGGGGAAGGTTGACTTTGACGCTCTGCGTGAAGCCCTGGGTGACTATATAGACGACCGTCAGGAAAAATATAGCTTTAACTGGAACGGCAAAAGCCTGGCGCGACGCATTGCCCAAACCCCTTCCACCGGTACACTTCGGCCATGTCCAGAAGAATCCGTTAACTGGGATACTACACAGAATCTTTTCATTGAGG
>CAYSVS010000118.1:0-889 GCA_964434475.1 uncultured Methanosarcinales archaeon | reverse complement strand
GAGATAACCTCGAGGTTCTTAAGCTTCTCCAGAAGTCCTATCACAAAAAAGTAAAGATGATTTATATTGACCCACCGTATAATACAGGTAAGGAGTTCATCTATCCTGATAGATTCCAGGACAATCTTGACACTTACTTGCGCTACACCGGCCAGATTGACGATGAAGGATATAAAATGTCAGCAAATACCGAGACATCCGGGAGATACCACACAAACTGGCTCAACATGATGTATCCACGTCTGAAACTCGCTCGAAATCTACTTAGTGATGATGGTGTTATTTTCATCAGCATAGATGATAACGAAGTGAGTAACCTGCGGAAGATCTGCGATGAGATTTTTGGAGAGGAGAATTTTGAAGCCCAAATCATCCCAATTTCAAATCCGGGTGGAAGAGATTACAAACAAGTGGCTGTCACAAATGAATATCTTATTGCTTTTGCAAAATCTGATGGTCTTGAGTTAAACGAGATACCTAAAGAAACTGAGTTTAGTTTCAGTGATAGTATGGGCGGTTACAATATAAGAGAGTTAAGGAATAGGAATCCCAAATTTCATAGTGGCAATCGTCCCAACCTATTTTATCCATTTTACATCAATCCAAGTAACTGCTTAGATGGATACTGCTCTGTTAGTTTGAAAAGAGATGAACAACATACAATTGAGGTGAAACCGTATAACAGTGAAGGGAGAGAAAGCGTTTGGCGGTGGGGTAAGATAAAGGCTTCAGACAATATCGTCTTGAATGACCTCGATAAAAGCCAAATAATGGCAAGGCAGAAAAGTGATGGAAAATGGAATGTATATGAGAAAAATAGAAGGTCTACTACAAAGGTGAAATCTGTTTGGGATGAGACAGAAATGAGAAATGAAAACGGGACAAGAAC
>CAYSVS010000117.1:0-2013 GCA_964434475.1 uncultured Methanosarcinales archaeon | reverse complement strand
TCCAACCCGCGCAGAATTTTTTGCGAGATTGCCGGAAATCATTGCAAGTTGACAAAAATGATCAAGATTTTTTCAGATACAGTCCTTTTTCAAGGTTTTCTTATGCCGAAAATGCGATATTTGCTTCAATTTTTGCTGTTTCGGCCTTTTTTAGGTCTTTCAGGGCATACTTCACCATACGCTTGACATTACAGGCGAGGGCTTTGAATATGACGGTCTGTGTCACACGAGGCTGACCTCGTACTTTAAGTCTTCCAAGACCCTGCGAATTTTTCATTTCCGAATTCGTTGCTTCAATGCCGGCGCGTATGTTGTTTCGTTCTTTGAAAGCTTCTGTATTTTGTTCTCGTCGCCGAATAGATGACGCCAGTTGTGCCGGTGAAAATCGAATGACGGCTGTTTTCTTCTGTCGTTTTACCGGACAGTCACCGGCGAATTTGCATGTTGCACATGTTTCTTTGTCAAAGTGCACAATGAAATTGTGCTGCGATTTCTTTTTCGGTTTTTTCGTGTTCTCCAGTCGTTGACTGGTCGGCGGGTGTTCGGCCGGACAGGCGGTCATCGTAACGCCGTCTTCTGCAAAATGAAAGTCAGCCAGTTTCAAACGATTCGGTTCTTTATCAGCACCGACCAGGTTGCCCTGCAAATCTATGCCGCGCTCTCGACACTCGACAATGTTGTCGCCGCTGGTGAACGTGCCGTCGCCAAAGGCTGTGTCGGGCTTCATGCCCTTGGCGTGCAGACGATCCATGGTCGGCACGGTTTTGTGTTGGTCGCTGATGTTTGATGTGTCAATGCTGACGTCGGTGATGATCTGAAACGGATTGTTTGAGTTACAGGTCTCGGCAAAGGTCGCTTCATATCCCGGACCTTTATGACCGCAGGTGACGTCTTCATCCGACGGATTCTGCAGCGTGCCGGACGGCATCTCGTTCGGCTCTTTGACCGTAACCGGCTCCGGCGTGTCTTCTGTTGATGATATGTCATCTGTTGATGATGTATCAGTTATCGATGAGGCGCCCTCAGTTGATGGTGCATCGTCTGCTGACGGTGCATCGCTTATCGGCGATGTGCTGTCTGTCGGCGCCGGTTTTTCGTCGACACATATTTCGGTATGATCGATTGTCTGCCGAACAGAACAGTGTTCGTTAAAAACGCGCTGCAGGTGTTCGTATACTTTCATACTCGACAACTCGTCATGCTCTTTGAAACGATCTAAAAGATCATACATATCGTTGGCCGCGTCGCCCAGACGCGCTTTGGTCTTTTTGCTGCGCGCATCGGCAAAATAGCCGCGGCGGCGACCATATCGATCCGAAAAACGCGACGGCAGCGCCTCATAAGCGCCAGGATCAATCGTTTTCAGCTTGTTCAACAAATTTTCGATGACGCGAACAAACAAACCCAACCGTGACAGGCGAGCCATATTGGAGACGATATGCGTCGAATCCAGACGTTGTTCGGAGGTGTCGATGTTGAATATTTCTGCGATATGCTTGGTGGCACGATCAAAAACTGTCCGTGCCATGTTGTGGTTGTTCAGCAACGAACGAAAGTTGTGCAGCGTCTTTTGGCTTAACACCAGCTCATGATAGGGTAGATCAAAAGCGTATTCAAAACGCTTGTCGAATTTAACGTGCTCCAGGAGCTCTTCATCTGTCCAGTCGTAGAGTTCCTTGAATATGTGGACAACGATCAATAATGAAATATATTTGATCGGTCGTCCCATGCGGCTGTGAAAAAAATTGGCAAATTCCTGTTCCAGAGTTCCAAGCCAGGGTAAAAGCCTGGTCTTGAGAATCTCTGCCCAACTGGTTTGCAGATCGGATATCTCACGATCATTATATTTGTCGTCGCATGGGAACAGCTTGACTTGCAGAGGTGTGCGGACAAACAATAGTCGAATTCCTTATCAAAGAAAGACTGAATTTGTTCAGAGCACTATAATGATTGTATTTGATTTTTTCAAGAATTTATATAAAATGAATGGTGACTTTTTACGAATTCATCATA
>CAYSVS010000116.1:0-2114 GCA_964434475.1 uncultured Methanosarcinales archaeon | reverse complement strand
TGTGCAATTAATCTAAAAAGCTAAGCTAAACAGCAATTATGCAAAGTTCTCTTAAGTAAATTTGAAACTGTTTTTTGATTAAGGCTTTTTTTTGGCAATATGGCTGCCTGTAATCATAATTTTGTAATCTACTAAAAATTCTTTAACTATTTTAATTTGGTTTTAAATAACATTTTACTAATATTAGTAAAATTATGCTGATATATACCTATTGTGATTTTTCGTTCACTTAAATTTATAAATCAATCTTATTCTATTAAGTATTATGCTAATATCTGTTAAAGAAGCTTTGAAAGAAAAGGATGTAATCTTTGTAGATACTCGCTCACCTGCAGAATATGAAGAAGCGCATATTCCTGATGCTATAAATATTCCTTTGTTTGATAATGATGAGAGAGCTATTGTAGGTACATTGTATAAAAAAGAAGGAAAAGATATTGCTATGAAAAAAGGGTTGGATATCATAGGAAACAAATTATCTAGCATGATGGAACAATACTTCGAGCTAAAGAACAAGAAATTGATACTTTATTGCTGGAGAGGAGGTATGAGAAGCAAGAGCATTGCAGGATTATTGGATTCTTTGGGATTCTATGTAAGAAGATTAGAAGGAGGGCATAAGGCATTTAGGAATTATGTATTGAAAGAGTTTAAAGAGATGGATTTTAAGCCTAAACTAATAGTTCTTTATGGATTGACTGGAGCTGGTAAGACAGAGTTATTGCAAAAATTATCTCCTGTTATAGATTTAGAAAGATTAGCGCAGCATAGAAGCTCTTTATTGGGACCTATAGGATTAAAGCCTAGAACTCAAAAGATGTTTGATGCACTATTATATGTGAAAATAACAGAATTACAAGATGAAAAATATGTATTCATGGAAGGAGAATCCAGAAAAATAGGCAAAGTGCAGATGCCTGATTTTTTATGGAACAAGATGAAAAAGAATTCAATAAATGTAAAGATAGAATGTAGTGTAAATAATAGGATAAAAAGATTGGTCAAGGAATACACTCCTATGGGTAAAGAAGATATAGAATATACTCATAATGTTCTGGATTCATTAAGGCAAAAGCTGAGCAGTAAGGTTGTTGAAGAATTAAAGCAAGCTATTGATGATGAAGAATATGATAAATTTACAGAATTGATGTTAAGTCATTATTATGATCCGCTGTATTCTTATACTGTAGATAATGTGAAATATAATCTTGTTGTTAATAATGATTATGTTGATTCTGCTTCGAAAGAAATTTTAGCATTTTTCCATAATTTTTAAAAAGATAAATAACTTATCTGTTGTATGCAGACAGTACCTAAAACAGTAATCGATGAAGTTATGACTAATTATAATTTTAAGCATAAATATATTTCTTTAATCAGGGATAGGATAAAGATGGAGCAAAAACCTTTATTTAATTATATCTCTTTTATGACAAACTATTGTGATGATAAAAGTGTGCAGGCAGAAGGCATCTGGCTTACTGGATTGGCTATGATATTAGAAAATCAGGATATTCCTCAAGTAAAACCAGAAACTATAGTGGATGTTGTTGGGTTGATTTCAGAGAATTATTGTGGTAAAAACCTAAGTATGGATATTTTGGAAAATAGCAATTGTTTTTTAAAGGATAAGATATCTGAGATGTCTGAGATATGTGATCATCATAAGCATTTTGTACTCTCAACATTCAGCGTAATCTATTACATGATACGAACAGAGCAGGATAAAAGGGACAATGATATCCGGAAATACCTGTCTTTGCAATAATATTACTAAATATCTTTAATTTCAATACTAACATTTTAAGTAGTACTGTTTATATGTGCTATAGACTATATTTATCAGATTAACTTATTGGTAGTAGGAAACAAACTGCATCATGAATTAATTAAGCGAACTCTTGGTGACAGGTGTAATATATGTCCAGATAATGCTCCTAAAGGATACATCAATGGAGATTTTAAAGAGGACAAGTTTTATGATATGCTGGTGGCGATTATGGTGCAGCTGTTGTAATTAAGCATGACGAGCATATAATTAGGACCATCAAGAAATACGATTGTACGATTTGAAAATTCTTGCAATTTCTATATTTATTAATTTTGCAATATTT
>CAYSVS010000115.1:0-2125 GCA_964434475.1 uncultured Methanosarcinales archaeon | reverse complement strand
AAGCCTTATTTATACAAAAGATATGATGAAGCCAGCTTAAGGACCCATCATCATTTTTCCAATAAATTTAAATACTATTGCTATTATTTTCGCCTTTATATGCCTTGTGCATAGATTGAAAAATTAGTTAAATAGGTGAAAAGTTTTATGTACGGAAATTTAGGAAGAGGGCCAAGTAGGCCAAGATTTGCTCCAGTAAATGTTGGAGACGAGATTGATGTGAAAATCGAAGCAGTCGGTGAAAAAGGCGATGGTGTAGCAAAAGTAAAGGGATTTGTTATATTTGTGTCCGATACTAACACAGGCGATGAAGTTAGGATCAAAGTTAACAAAGTGCTCAGAAATGTAGCATTTGGCGAAGTTATAGGGGATGCTCAAGGTTCTGTTAGTGAAGATGCTTCAGAAGAGCCTCGAGATGAGGAGCCTCGAGATACAGAAAGCTTTGGTGAAACTGAAGAACCTCAGGAAGCTCAAGAAAATACAGAAACTTTTGGCGAAGAATCTCCAGAAGAAGCATCAGAAGATACAGAAGATTTTGGTGAAGAGCCTCAAGAAGAGAAAAGAGAGGACGTTCTTCCTGAAGAATTCGATGACGAATCAGAAGAGAAAAAAGAAGAATAGATTTTTATATTATTTCTTTTCCTTATTTTTTTTATGAGATTGTTTATTGCTCTTGAGGTTTCAGAATATATATCAGGCAGATTAAGGGCTGTTCAAGATGAGATAAAAGTAATAGATGCTAAACTGACGTTTCCAAAACAATTTCATCTTACTTTGAAGTTTTTAGGGGATGTTGATGATGATAAGATAGGGATGATTAAGGAAAGGTTAGATTCAATCAAGTTTAAACCTTTCAAACTGCGAATATCTGAAATTGATGTTTTTCCTGACAAAGATCATATCAAGGTAATATGGGCAGGAGTAAAGAATTCCAGCAAGGTATATCAACTTCATAAACAAGTAGATGATTTTCTAAAAGATATGTTTGAAAAAGATAAAAGATTCCATCCTCATATTACTTTAGCGAGAGTAAAATTTGTAAGGAATAAAGCAAGGTTGAAAAAAATTATAGAAGAAACGAATATAGAAGAAATGGATTTTGAAGTAAAAAGGATAAATCTGATAAGCAGCTCTTTAACGCCGCAAGGTCCTATTTACGAAATTATCTAACCATAAAATTTATAAACTATTGTTGAATATTGAACAATATTGCCAATACGTTCGTCTTGGCTAAAGGATGTTCGTAAAGCTGCGTGAGGCAATAAAAAGACGCAGATGAGGTTGATAAAATGAGTAGTAATTTGTTAGTACCCACTGATGTATATTTGAAATCAGGTATACACATAGGAACAAAATTCAGGACAAAGTATATGTCACAATTCATATACAAGACAAGACCGGATGGATTAAGCGTACTTAATCTTCAGAAGATAGATGAAAGATTGAAACAGGCTGCTAACTTTCTGGCGCAGTATGAACCAAAAGATATCCTTATAGTGAGCAGAAGAGAGAACGGATGGAAACCAGTAAGGGCTTTTGGTAAAGCAACAGGTGTAAAATATTTTGCAGGAAGATATCCTCCTGGAATATTGACAAATCCTCAATTAAGGGATTACTTAGAAGCAAAAGTGATAGTCGTAACAGATTCTTGGCCTGATAGGAATGCGATAAGTGATGCAATGAAGATAGGGATTCCTGTTATTGCATTATGCGATACAAACAATCAAGCAAACAATATAGATTTTGTGCTGCCTTGCAATAATAAGGGAAAGAAAGCTTTAGGTTTGGTGTTCTATATCCTTGCAAAGCAATATCTTATTAAAAAGGGATTGCTTGAAGAAGGTGATGAGCCTGATTTTAAACAAGAAGAATTTACTGAAGAATAGAATTTTTTTATTTTTTTATAATCTTTGAAATCTTATATTCTGTTATTTTTCATTTGGAATCTTAATGCTTATCATGAAATCCCTTTTCAAATTCTTCATTTTTTTGTTCTTGTGTTTTTTTTGATTATATTTTCATTTAAAGCTGCAAAATCTTGTTTAGCTTTTTGTGATCTATAATGTGCAGTTGTTTAGAGAACTTTGCATAATTGCTGTTTAGCTTAGCTTTTTAGATTAATTGC
>CAYSVS010000114.1:0-2166 GCA_964434475.1 uncultured Methanosarcinales archaeon | reverse complement strand
TCAGCGATTTTCTACGGAAATAGATTTTAGTAACTGTATTAACGGAACCGGAAATCAAGCTTGAAGTTATACATCCAGGGGATTCTTGGATCAATACCTTCTTTAACCAATTTATTTGGTAGATTTTGGTAATGTTGTTTAAGTTTAAATTCTTCTGGAAAATCGTAGCATGTAACAATGATTGTATCATCTTTTACTCTTATATCACCATCGATTCTCTGTAACAATGCCTCATTAAGATGTAAGGCATTCCATCGATTGTATGGCGCAGGCATTTTTTGACGTAATTGGTAATTGGCTGCCTGAGCCAGCAAAGACAATGTCATTTTACCATAGCGGATATTCTGATTAAGCGTTGATGCCCTGTCAAAACCCATCATTCCATCAAAATTGAAAAAGTCCTCAATAGACCATCGTTTTTTGTAATCCTGGCATAAGAGTTGATCAGCAGACCTGTTTGAGGAAGTTAAAAAAGATTTGTAAACGTATTGCGATTCTATCTCGCCTTCTCTTTGGACAATCAGCCTGTGTTTGTTATTATCATTTTTAAAACTAAACTCTGTTTCAGCAATAGCGTAACCGGCCCATAAAGGGGAAAACTCCAGGGAGCGCTGAATTTTCCTGATTCGATCGGAGGTTATAGTTGGTATCAAAAAATCAAATTTTGTTTTATTTTTTATGTGAGCAGTCAATTCCCTGGTAAAGTGTTCTTTATCACCAAGAATAAGGGCGCAGGGATTGGTCTTTTCCAACATCCTTAATAAACCTTTGGTAGCCTTGGTGGTATTGACCCCGGTACTTCCCATGCCAAAACAAATAGGTTGTTCCCCTGCACATTCCAAGGCAAAAAATGTTTGCAGCATTTTACGCGAGGGTTCATGAGGATGTTTTTTCTTGGCAGGCATTATTCGTTTGCTTGTAGAAAGTATACGATGGGGATCAATAGCAATACAATCATTTTTAAAATGCCCCAGGTTGTATCTTATCATTGAAAGCTCTTCTTGTAAAGACCTGGCCTGTGAAATGGTCTTGGTTGATAATAATTTATGAACTTGTTGATCTGTTACTAAAAATCCCAGGCCATTCAAGAGTTCAAAACCCTGGTGAGTGATGTAGTTTTTCTTTCTAATACGGTCTTTACATATAGCTGCCTCATTTACTACTTGCATACCTATACGTGATTCCAGAGATGTGTCACTGCCACCGGTATATGCTTTGATTATGTCCCAACTGCCTAACCTCAGATGCTCGGCTGTCAAAAACCACAACCCTACTAAGGTGCTGCACACTTTTTTTGATAACTGATCCCTGAATGATCTTTCTATATCCTGGTCATTTACTTTTGGCTTTCTTTTCTCGCGTTTGGTAGAGTGAATCTCTACCTCTTTCTTTTGTTTTTGCTTTTGAGGGTTTTGAACGTGAGTTTTTTTTGGAGCCCATATTCTGTTATCGTTCTCTCAACACTGCGTTTGCTTACTTTATATCCCATTTGGTTTAACTTTTGGGTCAACACATCGGTAGAAGCCAGGGGGTCAAGATAACGCAACCTTATAATTTGATTGACCACTTCTTCACTTCTTACCGGTTGCTTTTCCGAACCTCGTTTTTTATCCCTTATTTCCTCTGTGCCTCCTTTTTCATATTTCTTTTTAAGTTGATAAAATCTTTGCTCGGTATAACCATATTTCTTAATTGATTCTTTTACACCAATAGTACAATGAGCCTCAAAGAGCATAGCCATTTTCATGGCAAGTTTATCATGGCTGTTAACCGGAAAATCTTTCTTTAATCCTTTAATAAATATTGTCTCACCCATAATGCTTTTCTTTTAAAGATAAGACAAAAATCAAGATAAGCTATATTTATATATGGCGGCTTATTAACAAACTTATCAACAAATTCAAAATTCATACAAGGATACAAACCCTCTTTTATCATTATTCTTATTGTTTTTTTTTGAAAAGCAACCTACTTGATTAGTTTATTCTTTTAACATAGATGCCGCCTTTTTTAAATTTATATTATGTGACTCTACAACAAACAACTAAGATGAAATAAACTTCCCCTTCAACAGAATTAACAAACAAAACAAAAAGCAGGTGCAATTAAGAAGTTAAAGATATCTGGTGATTAACTGAAATAAACTCTAACAAGAAAATCGCTGAT
>CAYSVS010000113.1:0-2174 GCA_964434475.1 uncultured Methanosarcinales archaeon | reverse complement strand
GGAGGACAACTGCTTCTGGGGGCTGTTACAAGCTACAAACGCGAACTGCTTTCCCTCATCGAATATCAAAAAAGACAGGCGGAAAAATATGGTGTCCGCTTGCATCTGGGCGTGCAAGTAACACCTAACACCTTGGCTGAGGTGAATCCGGACGTGCTCGTGCTGGCCACAGGTTCAGTCCCTGACTATCCGCCTGTTCCCGGCATAAAAAGCCCTATTGTGAGGCCGCTTTCCCAAGTGCTTTTGCAAGCTCCTCCTAAAAGTGGTTCATGCGTTATCATCGGAGGGGGCTCAACCGGCTGTGAATTGGCTCTGTATCTATCGGAAAACGGCTGTCCGGTTACGGTAGTCGAAAAACTCATGCGAATAGGCCCCCGCATTGAAGCGGTGACGCGCAAGATGATTCTCGAAAGGCTTCAGGAACGAGGCGTCACCCTGATGACCGGCTTCGAGGTTTGCTCCATTAGTGAAAAAGGGGTTGTGACACGCAACCGTGATTCAGGCGAGCACTTCATAGAGGCCGACCTTGTGGTGTTAGTGACCGGAGTGAGACCCGAAAACAGCCTACAAGAAGGATCAAGCCGCCTGGGTATCCCCGTTTACCGCATCGGAGACTGCCTTGAACCCAGAAGCGCAAAGGCGGCTATCTACGAGGGAGCTGTGATTGGCAGAAAAATCTAATTGCTTTTCAAGATATTTTTGGTTTTTCTTATCAATTCTTCTCCGTATTGATCCAAAAAAAGGTCCAGATCGCTCTGCCAATCCTGCATTATATTAATGCCCTGCTTTTTCAGAAGACGATTCTCCAAAATCCCGTTACACGGCCTTTGAATGTATTTTTGTATTTCAGAGCTTTTCAGCCCCTCAAGATTAGCTTTGACGTTCAGCTTATTTAAGACAGCTTCGGCGAAACCTAACAGGCTGCAGTATCCTTCTGAAGTTGCGTGATATGTCCCGTGTACGTGTTCGCTAAGCATTTCCCGAAGCTGGTAAGCAAGACGATATGTCCACGTAGGAGATCCGTACTGGTCTTCTTCTACATAAATAGTTTGCTTTTTTCTTCCACCTTGAAAAGCCTTTAATAATAGATCAGTAATAAAATTATCCCCAGTAATCCCATAAAGCCAGCCTGTACGTACAATGATATAGCGGGAAGCATTTTCTCTAACGGCTGTTTCGCTGTAAACTTTACTGCTACCGTATCCTGATAATGGATCCACAGTATCATCTTCGAAATATGGCTGGGGTATGCTTTTCAACCCGTTATACACGCAATAACTTGATATATGTATCAATTTGCAATCAAATCTGGCACATCCCTGGGCCAGATTTCTTGGGCCTTCAACATTGATTTTCCGGACGGACAATTCTTCGTTTTCACATTCATCAAAACTCGTCATGCCTGCACAGTTGATAACCGTTTCCGGGGATACAGCCTGCATGGTCTCGATAACATTGTCCCAGCTCACTATATCCAAAGTGTTTCTGTCGGGCGCGAGTATTTCATGTTCCCTTTCAAGGACCTGTTTGCAGTCACTTCCAAGCATTCCTGTGCTTCCAAGCAGTAGGATCTTCATCTCCGCCAGGACTCCCTTCAGATCTCTCATAATCCCGCCGGCAAGATTGGGCGGGAAATTTATCCATCAATGTGTTTTCTAACCGCAGCCATCGCCGAGAGATTAACTTTTTAATTATAATCACTTGCGAACAATATGCAAAACCTTTCGGGCCTATTGCCGTAGAAGCCTCCTTTGTCCTGAGATTCGGAAATTTTTGGTGAAACATTTTTCATTTTCATGTATCAATATGAAAGATATCAATGGAGGTGATAGCCATGCCCATCTACGAGTATAAGTGTGATGAATGCGAAGAGGTTTTTGAACGTATTGTTTTTTCTTCAGATAAGTACGAAAAGGTGATTTGTCCGGCATGTGGGAAGGGAAATGCAAGACGTGTTTTGTCTTCGTTTGCGTGTGGATCAGCCGGAGGAAATCGGGGAAGCTCCGTTTCAGGCGTTTGCGGATCTTCAGCCGGTTTTGGTTGATCGGCTTGAAATTAGAAGGCGGCCGTGTGCTGACCGAACCCTATTTGAACGACGCGACTTGAGGGCCCGGATGAAGGAAGATAAGTCAAAGACATTCGCCCCTTCCAGGAATAAGAAGGAAGGAGTCAAG
>CAYSVS010000112.1:929-2201 GCA_964434475.1 uncultured Methanosarcinales archaeon | reverse complement strand
CTCCAGGCCCAACAGCGACCTCAGATCAGATGTATTTGGTTTCAATCCCACATTGGTTCGATTAAGGCGAGTGAATATTTTAAGGATGCTCAACGATTAAACCTGTTTCAATCCCACATTGGTTCGATTAAGGCAGCGCCCATCCATTTCGGGACTTTTGGCATCTCTGTTTCAATCCCACATTGGTTCGATTAAGGCGAGAAGCGTCAACCGATAAGACTGCAAGCTTTGATGTTTCAATCCCACATTGGTTCGATTAAGGCCGTAGTGCCTTTTGCTTGGGCTTCGTCGTAAAGTTCGTTTCAATCCCACATTGGTTCGATTAAGGCTTTACAATACAAAACATCACTCAATCATTAGGATTTTGTTTCAATCCCACATTGGTTCGATTAAGGCAAAAAGCAAAAAACTGACAAAGGGTGGACGGCTTGTGTTTCAATCCCACATTGGTTCGATTAAGGCCAACCAATCAACCAGTAAAAACGTCGTACTGTCCGTGTTTCAATCCCACATTGGTTCGATTAAGGCCAGTTAAGAAGTGATGTGTGATGGACTCCCAAAAAGTTGTTTCAATCCCACATTGGTTCGATTAAGGCTGGTTTTCTTTGTCATATCGCCTTCCTCTAATAAGTTGTTTCAATCCCACATTGGTTCGATTAAGGCACCGCGCAAATACGGCTAAAAAATAGGCTTTTAGAGCCTATTTTGCAAGCGAAAAATCCGTCGAGGGGCGGTCATGCATAATCCCCGGGGGCACGACGACTAGATGAAACTGTCGGTCGGCGCCTTTTCCTGGCCGATGATTTGCTTTTCAAAGGCGGAATCCGACGACATTTTGTAAAGGAGGACGGAATCCTTTTTCACGCTAATGACTTTTTTCAGTTTCGCGAGAAATTCTTTCAATTGGCCTTCGGTCAATTCGCCCTCAAAGACGCTGTTTTGCACCCAGTGCAGATAGGCCCGGCAGGTTTTCAGAGCCTTGGCGACGCGTTTTTCCTCCACATCATAAACCAGTAAAATGTACATACAGCCCCCTTACCACCACATGCGAAAGGCTTTGTACACCTTGTCCGCGGTGATGTGTTTGATGAGTTTATAGGCTTCCAGGCGCAGCAGCCGGCGGTACGAAACATTCCGATTCAGCCGCCGGTGTTTGATGGTGGTTTTCAGCCGTTCGTCCCAGGCCTGCACCACGATTTTACGTCCCGCCTCGTTTAAATAGCAAAAATTCAGTTTTTCCTCAAAATGATTTTTTTTGATTTGGCCCTGGTT
>CAYSVS010000112.1:0-919 GCA_964434475.1 uncultured Methanosarcinales archaeon | reverse complement strand
AAAATCATCCGGTCCACCAGGGTGGGTTTGAAAATTTCGGCGAGATCGAGACAGAGCGAGTAACGCCGGGCGCCGGGCTCGTGCAGGTAGCTGATGGTCGGGTTGAGTTGAGTGTGGTAGACCTCGCCGAGGACAGCGGTGTACAGCATGCTGTTGCCAAAAGAAATAAGAGCATTGACAGCATTCTTAGGGGGACGGCGGCTGCGCTGCTCGAACTTGAAATCGGCGTCAATGATGGTATCCCACGCGGAAAAGTAACCGCCGCGCAGCCGGCCCTCGGCGGTCATCAGCTCGTTGATCGATCGGGCGTTTTGGATGGTGCGTTGTTCGTGTTGCATGATGCGGATGGGCTCGTTCAGCTCGCGGCCGCGGTTTTGGTAATAATGCAGGTTTTTGAGCATATTGTCCACGCCGCCCAAAATCATTTCCTTGGCCAGGGGCAAACGTTTGTCCGTGTCGGTGTAAAACTGGACCTGTTTAACCAGCACCTCGCCGCTGAGGAGATAATCGCGCGGCACAAAGCTGCCGTTGTAAAAGCCGTAATAGTTGAAAAAATGCGCCGGGATGCGCTGCTGTGCCAGAAAATTAAGCAGTTTGGAATTGAGAGTAATTTCACCAAAACAGTAGAGCGATTCGATATCCTCGATGGGGATGACGCGTTTCTGGACGCGCTCGCGCTCGTCGCGTTCGGCTTCAAAATCGGCATTGTCCACCAATACCTCGTCTTCCGGCTCGACCTGCACTGGTTCCTCGGCCTCGGCATCCGCGGCTTTTTCAAAGAACAGGGTGTTCTGCTGTCGGCGGATGCGGCCGATGCTGAAAATGTAATAGGGACGTTTCATGATAAACTCGTTTTTAAGCTTCGTTCCTTAAACCTCAAAGGTTTTTAAAACCTTTGAGGTTTATTAGACCTTTGAGG
>CAYSVS010000111.1:0-2240 GCA_964434475.1 uncultured Methanosarcinales archaeon | reverse complement strand
AATCTTATTCACTATTTCACCTATTAAATTATCAATTCCTTTCTGAGACATCATAAAATGCTGAAGTGCAGCAGCTGTAGGCATCTTAGGAAACTTATCATCAAAAAAATCATCTTTAATTTTTGGAACACCATAATCTGGTATAGGCTCAGTTAAAAAAACATCTTCTTTTGGATTGGTCTCAGATTTCTCTTTGCCTAAGCAGCATTTCTTATATTTTTTTCCAGAACCGCACGGACACAGAGCATTTCTACCTATTTTCATGCTAATCCCCCATTAAAAGCCCTATACATCAAAGCATCAAAAACATGATCTATTTTTTCTTTTGATTTTGATTGTTTTTGTTTTATGTTTTCATTTTTGATAACAAGATCAGCTCTACTGAAAAATGCATCTATCAATCTTTCAGGAGCAAAATTATAATCCCAAAAATAGATAATTTCACCATTACTTAAGAAAATAAAATCTACACCTAATTCTTTAGCGTAATTCTCTGCCTGACTTTTTGCTGTAGATGGTTCAATCGAAAATTTCTTTGCTTCAATAACGGCAAGAGGTCTTCCTCTTGAATCTTTTAAAACATAGTCTGCCCTACCATCAGTAGTAGCCTTTTCAGTATCGACCTGTCTTTTATTTTCAATATCCCATCCAACTTCTTTTAACTTTCTATCTATAATTATCCTTGCATCTGTTTCCTTTTGAGTCATAATGGTTATTGAATATTAAAGATATTTATAAATATATCGAGTATAATCAAGATTATATGCTATCAAAACAGGCCATACAAAAATACTGCAAACTCTTACTCTACAACAATTCTCTTTACATAATCCACAATGGAAGAACATGGCTAACTGAAAACAAAGAAGTAACCAAAGACTTAATCCAAAAACACTTAGAAAGAAAAATCACAATTGGCTTACAGCCACAAAAACCAGATGGAACTGTAAAATGGCTAGCAATAGATTATGATGCTCACAATAATGAGCCAATAGAAGATATCCAAGAAAATCTGCTAAAAACAAAAGAAAACCTAAACAAAGTAAACATTGATTCTCATATTGAACAATCTGGAAGAGGTTATCACTTATGGATTTTCTTTGAAGAACCAATAAAAAGAGACAGCATTGAAAGATTAATAAAACAATTCATCTATCATTCAGCAGAACTTTATGCAGGAAAACAAAAGATAAGAATTCCATTAGGATATTACCAAAAAGATAAATCCATTTTCTGTGGATTTCTTGACAATGCCCTAAACTGGATACAAAATTAAGAAGAATATCTCTTAAACATAAGACCAACGTCAATAAGAGCAATAAGAGATGCAAGACAAAATATAAGAGACAATAAATCATTAATAGAAACTAAACCTATTATAAAAAACAAGATAAGGAAGATCAGAACTGATGAAAGATGGTTTACATTCAATAAAGAAAAAGCTGAAAAAAAGCCAGAAATTGATAAAAGTAAAGCAATTGGATTAACAGATAACAATAAACACAGATTTATTCTTCAATTATTATTTGATATGAACTTAAGCCCCCGAGAAATTAGAAATATAAAACTAAAAGATGTTAGGATTGAAGAACAAATACTAGAGATTGCTAAATGGAAAGGCAATAAACGAAAAATGCTGTTAATCCCAGGACATTTAATCAATTCCTTTAAAGAATATATGGGTGATAAACAACCTAAAGATATTCTATTGATGAGTAATAGGGGTAAAATGTATAATCAACGAACTATAGAGAAAATAAAAAAAAATAGTACTAATAGACTAGCCCCCGAGAAATAAAATAGTCTAAGCGTAGCTTAGCGATTGATAATTATATATTAAATCCAAAACTACACCGAGAATAAAAATACAGTCAGCACAACCCTTACGGGTAGTCGCTTCCTTTTGGTGGGACAAAAACTCCGTCGGACATCAAAGTCCGCCTACGCCTAACAGCAAATATGCAGTTCGGAACGACCGCTTCGCTATTTTGCCAAGCAAAATTCGTTCCTCTCCCAAATTTCATCCTGAAACTTCGTTTCCACCCTAACCTCCGATGAGTCTCAGGTAAGTCCAAGCCTTTTCGACACCCTTGAAACTTCGTATAGTTGCGATGTTATGCTCAATTTGCCCCCAAGCTTATTTAGAGAAAAGGAAGTGCCCGCTTAACGAATCCAAAATAGATTCTTTACTGGAGTTGTGCAGATTTTTCTAAAAACCGAAAAAATTAGGTAGTTGAACA
>CAYSVS010000110.1:0-2253 GCA_964434475.1 uncultured Methanosarcinales archaeon | reverse complement strand
CTACAACGAGTCGTTTTTTCTGACTCTGAATCATGCTTTTTATTAAAGACCAATTCCTTCGTCTCAGTATCCCATACCTTGATATATCAAGACCATTGCAAAATAAACACAAGACAATTTTGGATAGAAAAAATATACTTTTTGAAAAAAATTGTGATTCTATTATTTCTCGACCATCATGCTCGTATATGCTTCTTGAGATTTATTCTATAACCTAAATTCCTAAAGTAACCATTAAACTCACAAAATATACAAGGAATATCTCATATTAACAAGCATCAAGTGTGAATTATTGAATATATGTTATTTTTTTCTAGGAAAAACAAAGAATTATGTGAGAAAACTGCCATTTTGTTATAATCAAGGCATAGCTATCCATTGTATTATAGGTTTAGTGATTATTATTTTATAGTTTACGATAATTTAGAAGCACAGCATATCAACTGCTTCATCAATTCTTCGCCACCTGTCTTTGTAATAATACGCTTTGTACATCTTCAAAAGCGTTTGCCTTCCGGTTTTTGCAACCTTTCCGGCAAGTTGAACAAACCAAGCACGAAACGTTGCCGGCTCTTCATGCCAGGTCTTATCGTCGGTGAGCTTACGCATCCATACGCTGATGTTGTATGCCATAACGCTAGAAAGCCATAACATTTCGTTTGCCCAGAAATCATTGGTAACAAGCTGTCCGGCAAACATCTGCTTTTTTACGTTCTCTATCCAATTCTCACTCGTTCCTCTATCGCCGTATATCCTGTGTATCTGCAATGGATTGTCAACGATATTTGTGCAGTAACAGAAATATTCCCATTCTTTTTGAGTGAAGAGAACTCCATCTTTTATTTCGTTTTTCAAAATTCTTACTGCTGAGAAATGTCTTGATTTCTTCCATGTTTTTGGTCGATATTCAAAATCGCATATCTGGATATTCGGCATTCCCGGAACGCTATACCATTTCTGACAGACAAGCACTTCTGTCATATTTTTTAGTTTTATTTTTATAAGATATTTAGTGTTTTTTCTTTGCTCTATTGCACTTATGATCTTATCGCTGAAAAATCCGCTGTCGGCTCTCACCATAAGATTGCTTATCTTTTTCGGCATCAATGAAAATGCCTGTCTGATGAATTCTGATGCTCCATTGGATGTATATGTATCTCCGGGACGCAGCCAGCTCAAAAGACACTCTCTCGTGCTGTTTAAGAATCCAAATAATGGGTGGTAACTTTTTGCGCCCTTTTTTTTATTGTTGTATCCTTTCGCTGCTCCTTCCTGATTGCCATATACTATGCTGACCGATGAATCAAGGTCTAATATATCTGATTTCGTCTGTAATTTGTTATGCACTTTACCAGATAATTTACCTATAACGTCCATATATTCTGATGTCTGTTTCATCGTGCATCTTTTCAAACGATCTGATATTGTTGCATCACTTAGCTTATCAGACAGTCCGTATAGCTTTTGTACCAGTGGGTCAAGAGTAAAGTTTTCTATTTTGCTCAATCTGTTCATTCCGCATGATATACCCTCAACGAGTATTGACAGAATATCACCTGTCTCATATTTTATATTATAGTGTGTATCAATGCTGATATTATTCAATAGCTTTCTAACATCTATTTTCTCTACAAAATTATGAATGACATTAAGCCCTGAGAAATTTGTTAGCGTTCCTGCCGTAAATTCTGCTTTTACTATTTGTTTTGCTCTGTTTTTTTTGTTATATTTCTTCATCGGAAAGGTGAATTATTTTGTGTTAGATTTTGTTTTGTAAATAACTACAATATAACACTTTATATTCACTTTTCCTATTTTTTACTCTGGAGATTTAGGTAATAAGTTTAAAATCTTTATTCCTTATATTCAGATTTATTGCTAACTGAATTTGTGAGGAAAAATCAAAATCGGGAGAACGATAATCTTCAATACCTTGAGATAATAAAATAATCACAACACCTTTAGAATTCATTGTTCTTAATAAGTTTTCAAGCATTATTCTTGCTTTTCTATTCTTAAAATAAATATGTGCTTCATCAATAACAACAATATATCGTAATGGTATAATATTGTCATCATTTGGTATTACATCCTCAGTATTAGAAAACTCTTGCCAAATATAGTTTAGTGTTAAAAATACGCACAATTGGCGTAAGGTATCAGACAAAGTTGGCGGCAAGTTAAGATATAAATTTTCGTCAGTGAGTCTAAAATCTATATCGTTTCTACCCATAAAAATCAAATCAGACATAT
>CAYSVS010000109.1:0-2324 GCA_964434475.1 uncultured Methanosarcinales archaeon | reverse complement strand
AAACTGATTATATAGAGACCAACTGGAGTTACATACCAAGTTCCCAGATAGGCGGCGATTCCTTTGGTTATCATTGGATAGATGAAAAGCATTTTGCAATATATCTGCTTGATGTTTCCGGACATGGCGTAGGATCAGCTTTGCATTCTGTTTCGGTTTTGAATGTCATTAAATCTCAGACTTTGCCACAAACCGATTTCAAAGTGCCTTCGGAAGTTTTAACCCAACTTGCAGCTCCACGCACCAAAAAAGGGTAAATATGGGATAATTTTAAGGGTGTTGTCGAGCTAAGTCATTGAAATATATAGAAGCGATATTTTGAATCGTTGATTGTGGTGAGGTATGGTATATTTTATATTTGCATTGTAATTGCCTTTTTCGTATATTGCGGTATGTTTATAAGAGAATCACATAAAAAGAATTCTAAAACAGGGAAAAGATTTACCCAGTATAACCTGATATCTAATTACCGCGTTGGCAAAAAGACAAAACAGAAGTATATCCTCTATCTCGGATGCAATAAACTGCTGGAAGAAAAACAAAACCGTGATATTCTTGCTAACCTGATAGAAAACAAGATCAATGGCAACGTTGCTATCTCCGATGAAATGATAAACGCTCCCCGTGAGCTTATGGTTCTGGCAGATGAATATTATCAGAAGTATCTGTATAAAAACAGGAGCAAAGAAGAATTAGAGCAGGAAAAGAAGGAATATGAAGACAGGTTTGAGACGGTAGATACCGAATCAACGAAAGTTATAGATTGCCGTGAGATAGGAAGCGAATCAATAAGTAAGAAGATGTTAGACAGGATAGGGCTTCAGGATTTTCTAAGGAAAAAGGGCTGGAAAGATATAGACATAGATCACGCATATATTGCAATCATAAGCCGGGCAGTATTCAGCCATTCAGAGCACAGGACAGAGAAGTGGCTGGCAAGCAATAGCGGTCTTATTGAACTGTTCGGTAAAAAAGTGAACAAGATAAGCAGGCATGATCTATATAAATCATCAAGAAAGCTATATCAGATCAAAGATGATCTGGAAGTATTCTTTTATGACAGACTAACGGATATGTTCAATATCAAAAACAGTATATTTATTTATGATTTGACAAACACATACTTTGAGGGCAGGAAGGTAAATAGCAAAAAAGCCAGGTTTGGCAGGAGCAAGGAAAAGCGAAATGACTGCAAACAGGTAGTATTGGCAGCAATGATAAACGAGCAGGGTTTTTTGAAGCATAGCAGGATATATGAAGGCAATATGAGCGATCCTATGACGGTATTGGATCTTGTCAAAGCATTAGATAAAAATAGTAATGGAGATATTAGCAATAATGAGAATAAAGATGATACGAAAAAGCTGATGCTGGTCATGGATGCAGGAATAGCAGCAGAAGAAAATCTTACATTACTGAGAGAAAAGGGTTATCAATACATAACCGTATCGAGATCAAAGCCCAAGAAGGATGACAAGGTTGACAAAGAGAATATGGTAGAGATAAAGAGTAAAAAAGAAGAGAAGATACTGCTGAAATTCATGGAAACAAAGGACAAGAAAGACAAGTGGGTATATGTAAAGAGCGAGGGTAAGGAAAAGAAAGAAATATCCATGAATGAGAGAGCCCTGCAGAAATACGAAGAGGAGCTTAAAGCAGTAAGCAAAGCAGTAAAGAAGAAGCATGGGACGAAGAAGTTAGAGAAAGTCTGGGAGCGAATAGGCAGGATCAAGGAAAGGAACAGAAGAGTAAATAAATATTATGATATAGATATAAAATCATATAAAGATATAGTAACAGAAGTAAAATGGCATAAAAAAGAGATAGAGCCAAACGAAAGGAGCGGCGAATATTATCTGAGGACAAACTCCGATATTCAGGACGAAAAGGAGGTTTGGGACATCTACAACATGGTCAGGGAAGTGGAATCAACGTTTAGATGTTTGAAGACAGACATGAATCTGCGCCCAGTTTATCATCAGAGTGATGAGAACGTGGAAGCCCATCTTCATCTGGGATTTCTTGCATACAATATCGTGGCACCAATACGCTATCAGCTAAAACAGCGAGGCATCCATAAGGACTGGAGGAATGTAGTCCTTAGTATGAATACGCAGAAGGTTTGCACAGTATCACAGAAAACCAGAGACAACAAAACGATAACGATCAGAACATGCTCGCAACCCACCAATGAAGCGATGACTATCTATCGATCATTAAATATGTCATCCATGCCTCTTGCCAGAACAAAATTTGTAGTGCCCCATGCAAGACCTCACCCTATTGAATAGCATAGACTTAGCGATTGGTTGGTGCAAGTTGGG
>CAYSVS010000108.1:0-2325 GCA_964434475.1 uncultured Methanosarcinales archaeon | reverse complement strand
AATACGACCTCTCTGAGGTCGGGCGTTTCTATCTCATTCCCATTTCTATAAACATGTAATCCCTCGGATAAAGAATTGTTGTGAAATACTGTTTAGTTAGTAGTCTTAAGACTTCGGAGAAGTCATAAGTTTATAGAAGATTAATTAACCCAACTTGATAATTTTTCTTCCAAAAAGTAAAAAATTGCACTTTTTTTCACTTTTTTTTAACGTATTTATTGGGCTTAAGGATGTTTTTTAGCTATAAATGTCGTTTGTAGTGATGTATGGTGATTGTTTTATTCGGATAGTTTTTTTATCTTGCGCACATGTTTATAAGACAAGTAAAAAAGAAGAATTCAAAGACTGGGAAAACTTTTTACCAGTATCAGCTTGTGCAGGCATCCAGAATTGAAGGTAAAGTCAAGCAGAAGAGCCTGTTATATCTTGGAAGTGAAACTTTGTTGACAAATAAAGAGAATAGAGATATGTTAGTTCAAGTGCTTGAATCTAAGATATTTGGTCAATCATTATTATTCACAAAAGATTATCCTGAGTTTATTTATAACCTAGCCAATGAATATTATGAAAAATTTTCTATAAAATACCGGGATATCTCTGTTGAGAAGCCTTTTTCAGTTCCGCCTACTTCCAATAAGTCGCTTATGGAGACGGTTGATGTAGCTTCTATTGATATTGAGAAATCAAGAACGTTTGGCGGTGAGCATTTATGCGCACAAGTTATGGAACGCCTTGATTTAAAGGCCTGCCTTTCATCGCTTGGCTTTAATCCAGAAGAAGTCAATTTGGCATTAATAAGTATTATAGGCAGGGCACTATTCAAAGCTTCAGAATATAAAACGGCTTCTTTTTTAAAGGACAATAGCGAACTACAGCATATGTGCCATTACGAACATAAAAAAATTTCCCATTACAGCCTATACAAAATATCCGACAAATTATATACCCACAAAGAATTTATAGATAAGTTCTTGTACCAGAGATTTATAGATATATTTGATATCAAAGATACATTGGTAATATATGATCTTTCTAATACCTATTTTGAAGGTAGAAAAAAGGGGAGTAAATTGGCAAAATACGGACGCAACAAAGAAAAACGTAATGATTGTAAACAAGTTGTTTTTGCAGGAGTCATCAATCAACAGGGATTTATAAGGTATTCTAGAATATATGAAGGCAACAAGCCTGATGTAAGTACATTAAAAGACATGATTAACGACCTGAAAAGACACAGCAAGGAATACACTAAAAAAGTAGTAGTAATGGATGCCGGCATAGCATCTGAGGATAATATCAATTATTTGATTGAAGAAAAACTAAAATATGTTTGTGTTTCCAGGAAACAAATCAAAAATTATCATATTGATGATGATATTCCTGTAGTATCGATAACAGACAAAAGAAACAATCCCATAGAATTACAGTTATTTACGCCCGAAGGCTTCAAAGATACATGGATGCTGGTAAAGAGTGAACAAAAAAGAGTTAAAGAGCAATCTATGTCAGATAAATTATCTTCTCGTTTTGAAGAAGAACTCACAGGTTTGGTGCTGGGCTTAAACAAAAAAGGCACCACTAAAAAACCCGATAAAATATGGGAACGATTGGGAAGGATAAAAGAAAAACATCGTTTAGTTAGCGGAAGATACAATATAGAAGTAATTCAAGACAAAGGAAAGGTTATTAACTTGCTATGGCATAAAAAACAAGAAACAGAAAAACAGGATAATGATAACGGCAAGTATTTTATCCGTACAAACATTGATAAAACAGATGAGAAACAGATTTGGGATGTATATAACACTATCAGGGAGGTAGAATCAACTTTTAGATGTCTAAAAACTGATTTACAAATAAGACCTGTGTTTCACCAAAAAGATGAGCGTGTAGAATCGCATTTATACCTTGCTATCTTAGCATATCAACTGGTCAATACGATTAGACACATGCTCAAAGAGAAAGGCATTAATCACGATTGGCGCAATATTGTAAGAATAATGAATACCCAAACCATTCAATCAATAATATTAAATACCGAAACTAAAAAGATATGCATACGCAAACCATCGAAACCCATACAAGAAGCATTGAATATTTATCAAGCTACATCAACAAACTCCATGTCTCCTGACAAGAAAAAATATGTAGTGTACCATTAATTTATTATAGACCTGTTTATGAGCGTGTTATGAAACTAAATTAGCAAGTTGGGATAAACAATTTCCTGTCTGTATTTATCAAACACCAGACTATCACTACTATTAGACAAACTAGCTGCCGGAACACTATTGGTATAGCTCAAATTAATGAAGTCGAACCCAA
>CAYSVS010000107.1:0-2363 GCA_964434475.1 uncultured Methanosarcinales archaeon | reverse complement strand
CCTCAAGGCTAGAATAAACTCCATAGACAAGGCCAGAGAAAATTCCATAGGCAAATAAGAGAAAAGGCAAGTTAATATAGGCATTGATTTAGGTAGTAAATCAAGCAGATAATAGAGGTAAAAAAGGCTAACAATTAAGCAACCTTCAGGGGTAATAGAGCGATAAGAAGAAAAAGATTACCAAGGAGGTTCAAATGTTAGGAGTAGCAATGTATACAACAATAAAGACATTATGGGAGCGGTACAAGAATAAGAGCATGATCTCTCGTATGACAGGCCATGACTGGAAGACGGTGTCAAAAGCAATAAAAGAGATAGAAAACGGCAGGGAGCGGCCTGAGAAGAAGCCTCATCCACGTATTCTGGATATATATAGAGAAAACATATTGGAATGGCTGGAGAATGGATTAAGCGGAGTGCGTATATTTGAAAAGCTAAAATCAAAAGGGATGCCCGTGGGATATTCAACAGTAAAAAACTATCTTTCAGATATCAGGAAGCGGGAAGATATATTTGTAAGGATACATACATTACCCGGCGAAGAAGCTCAGGTTGATTTTGGTTATGTGGGATTAACACCTGATAATAACGGCAAGAAACGGAAGACTTGGGTATTCAATATGCGCTTATCTTATTCCAGAATGGATTACTATGAGAAGGTGTATGATCAGCGAGTAGAGACATTTATTCAGTGTCATATTAATGCGTTCAGATATTTTGGAGGAGTACCTAAATATGTGAAGATAGACAATTTAAAAGCAGCAATATTAGAAGCAAACTTCTATGAGCCAGTATATCAGCAGTTATACAAGAGCTTTTCAGAGTATTACGGATTTAGTCCTATTCCATGTCGAGTAAGAATGCCAAATGACAAGGGTAAAGTTGAATCTGGAATAAAATACGTAAAAGGTAATTTTTTCTCAGGCCGAAAGTTTAAAGACGGTCATGACGTAGAGAAAAGGCTTTTTCACTGGACAGACAATATCTGCAACTGTCGCATTCACGGAACTACTAGAAAGATACCAAAAAAAATATTTAGAAGCGAGGAGAAAGAAAAATTAATAGCACTACCGGAAAAAGAATACAATATGTCAAAAGTAGGAACACGCAAGGTTTATCATGATTGTCATATCTATGTAGATTATAATTATTATTCAGTGCCATTTGAATATGTAGGAAAAGAAGTAGAGATAGAACTTGGGAAAAATATTTTAAAAATATTCTATGAAGGAAAAGAGATAGCGCTGCATGGAGTTATAAAAGGACGAGGAGAATTTAGTACAAAAGAACATCACTATCCAAGCTATAAAAGATACTCAGAAACGGAGTATCAGGAGAGATATCAAGCCAAGATGGCAGAGGTGGGTAATTATGCAGAACAGATGTTTTTCTTTATTGTAGAAACTGAGCCACAATTTTGGGGCAGGATAGTTCAAGGAATATTGTCATTAAAAAGGAGCTATCCGGATAACGTAATAAATTTGGCATGTAAGAGGGCTTTAGCTTACAACGTTCACCAATATAGTATTATCAGGAATATATGCGGTAATGGCAGTTATAATTTACCTGTTGAATTTAATATGAACTAAATGGAGGAATTAAAGATGAGCAATCAATTAATGAATAGATTAAGAGAATTTAAGCTTTCAGGGATATATAATTCAGTAGAAGAAAGGCTTAGTTTTGCCAAGGACAAGAGTGTATCATACAGGGAGTTTTTGGAACTATTATTAGAAGATGAAACAAATAATCGCAGAGATAATAGTTATAAAAAAAGATATTCTAAGGCAAAAATACCAGCACATAAAACAATAGAAGATTTTGATTTTTCATTTCAACCTACGATTAACAAGCGAGATATAAATGATTACCTTACTTGTAATTTTATAAAAGAGCGGAAGAATATTGTCTTTATAGGAAATCCTGGCACAGGAAAGACGCACTTGTCCGCTGCAATAGGCATTCAGGCGTTGAAGAAAGGTTATAAGGTTTTATTTACATCAGTATCAGAAATGCTGCGAAATTTAAATACAGCAAAGGCAGACAATAGCTATTATCAAAAGGTAAACCACTATTTAGGTCCAGAGCTTTTAATTATGGATGAACTGGGTTTTAAAAAATTGCCTGATTATAGCGCTGATGATTTCTTTGAGATAATATCAAAACGTTATGAGCAAGGCTCTGTCATAATAACTACAAACAAATCCTTTGAACAATGGTCAGATATTTTTGCTGATAATATTTTGGCTACTGCCATTCTGGATCGTATAGTACACCACTCTAGTATTATCAATATAAAGGGCCCAAGTTACAGAGCAAAAGAACTCAAGAAAGGAGGTCATAAAAACTAATATTTTTTTAAC
>CAYSVS010000106.1:0-2388 GCA_964434475.1 uncultured Methanosarcinales archaeon | reverse complement strand
ATAAACCAACTTGATCAAATAAATTTTGCAGAATTATCGAATTTCACAAAAAGAAAGCTAAATATACAACATATTATCAAAAATCAATTACAGTTTATCTCGCCTTCAAGAATTATATCATAATTTCTTCTTGTTGCGAATTTAAACTTATAAGGAGATGATTTTTGGTAAGTATCTTCAATCTTGTGCAAGAACAGATAACCGACAGGTGTTGTCTTAAAAATATGTTTGCATTTCTTACCTATAGGCCAATCAAACTCTTTACAAAATGTTGCTGACAAAGTCCAAAGTGTATGGTTATAAGCAAAGACATCGTAGTTAAAATAAAGCTGATCAACTAATGAAATATCGTTTGAAGCTGTGACATCTCCATAAACTGATTCTTCATCCAAAATATCATATAATTCATCTAGATTTGCTCTATCCTCTGGATCTATACCAGGAATATTTCTAAATGTATCTGCC
Source organism: uncultured Methanosarcinales archaeon (assembly GCA_964434475.1). GTDB lineage: Archaea > Nanobdellota > Nanobdellia > Woesearchaeales > CAYSVS01 > CAYSVS01. The sequence continues at coordinate 1,923 of CAYSVS010000106.1, read as the reverse complement.
ATATCTGAATACCCATCTGATAATCCGTTTCCTATTGTTGAGAAAAAGCCAGATGTACTGCCATCAAATTTACAGGTATCTTCAATAAGCTGTTCATCAGCCGCAACAGTACCACAGCTATTTACAGACTTCAGAAGTTCATCATAGATAGTTTCTTCACATTCCTTTACATTATCAACAATTTCTTCAGCCTGCTGACGTATCTTCCTTAGCTTGACAGGAGACAATGCACTGAATTTAGATATCAAAGCTGTCTTTCCTTCATGCTGTATCAGCAATGGAAAGACTAAATCTGCAGCAACACCATCCTCAAGTATATTTACATTCACTGAAATATCTCCTTTGTTTATATCCAAGCCTCTTTTTTCAAAAAAAACAAATCCATCCAAGCATTCTCTTAATCTTCTTGCATCATCCTCAAGGATAAATGTTTTCAATTGGTCTTTCATATTCATGTTTCCTTCTTCAAGAGGCGGCAAGATGTTTTGTATAGGAGTTGAATCATAAAAGTTTTTCTTGTAAAAATAAGTATAGTAAGAATTTTCTGTTGTCTGATATTCTATGTTATATCTAGGAGGATAAATAACTCCTCCTCCTTCACCTAATCTTCTTAATCCTTCATTAAGCACAAGATCCAGACAACTGCTGACATAATATCTTATGGGCTGCACCTGAGTAGAGAACATTATACTTTCAACACTTGCATCCATTGTTGTTTTTGTAGAACTTTCCCTTACATATATTGTAATAGCTGCTGCAATAACTAAGATAATGCCAACTATCATAAAAACAGTAATCTGACCTCTTTTTTTATACATAACAGATAAAATGTATAGAATTAAGTATATAAAAGTTTCGTGATTAGGTAAATTTAAATAATAAAAAAATAAAGTTAATGAAAAAAGGGGATAAAATGTATGATGTCATAAGTGTAGGTAGCGCAACATTAGACGCTTTTGCACACACAACAAAAGAGTTTGTCAAAAAAAGAGAATATCACTTTCCTATAGGTTCAAAGATACTCATACATAAGATCGATTTTGATACAGGCGGAGGAGGAACAAATACGGCTGTTTGTTTCTCAAGGCTAGGTTTAAAGACAGCGTTTGTCGGAAAATTAAGCTGCTGCGATAATTCTGAAAGGATATTAAAGCAATTAAAGAAAGAAAAGATAGATACAAGTTTAGCTGTAAAATCAAAAAAAGGCAAAGCAGGATTTTCTATAATACTGGATGCTGATAAAACAGACAGGACAATTCTCGCATATAAAGGATTGAATGAGGATTTTAAATTTAATGAGTTAAACAAAAAAAAGCTGAAAAAAACAAGATGGATTTATCTAACTTCTTTTACAGGCAGATCGTTCAAAGAAAGCAAAAAGTTAGCAAAGTTTGCAAAAGATAACAAAATTAATCTTGCTTTCAATCCAAGCAGCTATATTGCAAAAAAAGGATATAAGCATTTGAAAAAAATTATTGACTGCGTAGATGTTCTTATATTAAACAAAGAAGAAGCAGGCTATTTAGTAAAAGGAAAAAAGATAGATGAGCTTGCAAAAAAATTATGGGCATTAGGGCCAAGGATTGTTGTCGTCACAGATGGAAAAAAAGGTGCATGGGCTTTTGATGGCATAGATATATTTCATTCAAAACCGCACAAAGTAAAGATAGTGGAAACAACAGGAGCAGGAGATGCATTTGCGTCAACTTTCATAGGAGCATTGATCAAAGGCAGAAACATAGAGGACAGCATGAAAATTGCACAGATTAATTCTGAATCTATAATAAAGCATATGGGTGCTAAGAACCTCCTTCTTACATGGAAAGAATTGTTAAAACAGATAAAAAAATAGAATAACATCATAAGAGTAATAACTGGAGTTGTGCAGATTTAAACTCTAGCCTTGGCTAAACCTCTAAATAT
>CAYSVS010000105.1:1896-2432 GCA_964434475.1 uncultured Methanosarcinales archaeon | reverse complement strand
ACTCTCACCAACCCCGCCGAGGTTACGGCCTGTGATGAGGCCGATATCGATTCGACGCCGAATAATAACGTGCCTCAAGAAGACGATCAGGATGACGCCTCGGTGCAGGTTGGCGTTGTCGATGTGTCGCTTGAAAAGACCGGCAGCCCCGGTCAAGTTTACGTCGGCGATACGGTAACCTTTACCATCACCGTCAGCAACGCCGGCCCGGATGGCGCCACCAATGTTCAGGTTGAGGATGTACTGCCGTCGCAGTTTACGTTCTCGTCTTCCGACGGCGCTTATGATACAAACACCAACATCTGGACGGTTGGCAGTCTGGCAAACGGCGCCGACGCAACGTTGAATATTCAAGCCGTTGCCAACACCAAAGGCACGTTTACAAACGAGGCCGAGGTGGTTGTCACCAACGAATACGACAGCGACTCGACCCCGAACAATGATGAACCCTCAGAAGATGACCAGGATGATACCGAGATTACGGTGGTGAACACCGGCAGCATGGCCGTGGTGATGAACTCCGGCAGGTCCCGATA
>CAYSVS010000105.1:0-1886 GCA_964434475.1 uncultured Methanosarcinales archaeon | reverse complement strand
CCGGCAGCATCGGTGACCGTGTTTGGGCCGATTATAACGGCGACGGTGTTCAGGACCCGGATGAACCCGGTCTGGTGAATGTTCAGGTTCAACTGCTGAATGATCAGGGTCAGGTTGTCGATACTCATACAACAGATTCGGACGGTTATTATCCGATCTTTGACGGCTTGAAAGAGGGGACCTACACGGTGAACGTGGTGGATGCGACCGTTCCGGCGCAGTACAACCTCACCACGGCCAACGATCCTCTGACCGTCAATTTGGCCAAGGAAGAAGTTTTTCAAGATGCCGATTTCGGTTATCAACCGGAACCGTCGAAAATCGGCGATTATGTCTGGCAGGATCTCGATTGGGAAGGCGATCAGGACCCGACTGAAACCGGTCTCGGCGGTATTACCGTCAATTTGAAAAAAGACGGCTCGACCATCGCCACCACCACAACGCAGCCGGACGGCTCTTACGAGTTCCCGGGGCTGTATCCTGCAACCTATGTTGTCGAGGTGGATGAAACGAGCATCCCGGCAAATTGGGAACGCACCTCGCCGGGGCAAAACACCATTCAGGTGCAGTTGCAGCCGTTGACGGATTATCTGGATGCCGATTTCGGCTATGCGCCCAAACCCGCATCCATTGGCGACTTTGTCTGGTACGATATGGATGAAGACGGGGTGTTCAACAACGATGATTACCCGGCCGAAAATGTTACAGTGCGGTTGCTGGATCAGAATGATCAGTTGATCACCACGACGACAACCGATGCGAGCGGCTTGTACGAGTTTGGCGACTTGCTGCCCGGCGTCTACAAGGTCGAGGTGGATTTGTCGACCATTGAACCGAAACATCACCGCACCACGCCGACGGAGGTTTATACCGTGACGCTGGTTGCCGGTCAGGATTATAAAGACGCGGACTTTGGCTATGCGCCGAATCCCGGTCAGATCAGCGGCCTGGTGTGGATCGATAACAATGAAGACGGCGTCAAGGCAAGCCAAGAAAATCCGATGCCCAATGTCGTCATTAATTTGCTCGACAAGGATGGCAATGTGGTGGAAACGACCCAAACCGCCGGCAACGGCACGTATCAATTCACCAATGTCCGCGCCCGTTATCCGTGGACCGTGGCGGTTGATCCGACAACCGTTTGGGAAGATTACTGGCTGACCACCGCGTCGGATCAGATCGGCGTCAACCTGGAACCGGAAGAACATCGCGAGGATGTGAATTTCGGTTACATGCGCCACATCAGTTCCATCGGCGATTATATCTGGAATGATCTGAACGAGGATGGCAAACAGGATGCGAACGAACCGCCGATTCCCGGCGTTGTCTTGCGCTTGCTGGATGCCAACGGCAATCAGGTCGCCAAAGCCCAAACCGACGAAAACGGCCGCTATCTCTTTAAAAACGTGCCGCAGGGCGAATTTAAAGTGGTGGTGGATGCAACCACACTGCCCGCGCACTATGCGTTGACTTCTTCCAATGCAGATTACACCCTGCAGATGAGCGGACAGAATTCCGTGAACTGGGCCGATTTTGGTTACGCCTATTCCCGCGATCAGGAACTCGATGACGAGATCGGCGTCGAGCGCGAGCTGTTCGCCTGGTACACGCCCTGGTACGGCGATGCTGATAATAATCAAGCCAATCGTCACTGGGACGCGGCCAACAAGGGCGGCATCACCGACAGCAGCATTTTTGGTCAGTTTGATTCGCAACGGGAACGCGTCTGGGAATACGACATCCTGACCGCCTGGTCGGTGGGTATCGATGCATTCATCGTGGAATGGTACGGCCAAGAACCCTCTGCCGAAGACAGCTATGAAACCGCCGGGCTGCAAGGCTTGCTGGACAAAGCCGCGGAACTGAACGAAACGTTGCAACATATC
>CAYSVS010000104.1:0-2481 GCA_964434475.1 uncultured Methanosarcinales archaeon | reverse complement strand
AATATTGCAAAATTAATAAATATAGAAATTGCAAGAATTTTCAAATCGTACATATAAATTAGGCTATCAAAAACTTTATATACCAGTTGTTATTCTTGAATACTAACTAAATATTATTTTTATGGAGGGGTAATAATGGAAAAAAGATGGGTGTTAACCGGATTGATTACTATCATTATGATATTATCAGGATGCAATGTTTCTGATTATGCTTATATGAATTCTGAAGACGAAGTAAAGCAGATATGTGATGAGGAAACAAAAATCTGCTATCCTGTTGAAGAAGCTGAAAAAGATACTGAAATAAAAGAAGAAGGAGAAAACAGGGAAGAATTCAACAGAGAGTTTGAAAAACTCAGAGAAATAGTAGATGATATGAACAAAGAAATAGATGAAGATACAAAGACACAAGAAAATCTTGAAAAAATAACGAAAGAGACAACTGAAGAAGAGAAAAAAGAAACAGTAAAAGAAGAAAAGCAAAAAACAGAAAATAAAGAGACTAAGAAAGAAGAAGAAAATAAGGAAACTGCAGAAGAGAAAGAAACAAACAATTCAACTCCTAAATCATTAATTAGAGTATATGAAGGAGAGCTTGTAAAGTTAAACGTAAAAAGCACAGATCCTGATGGAGATAAACTGACATATACTTTCTCAAACCCATTGAATAAAAATGGAGAATGGCAGACAAAGATAGGAGACAGAGGAAGATATCCTATAACTGTAAGTGTAAGCGACGGACAATACAAACTTACAAAAGAAGCTGTTGTTGAAGTATTGAAAGTCAATAGACCTCCTGTATTGGAGCTTATTCCGGACATAGAAGTTTATGAAGGCGTAAATGTTGTAATAAATGCAAAAGCCACAGATCCGGATGACGATCCATTGACATACACATATTCAGGCTGGATGAACTCAAACAAGAAAGCTACAAATTACGATGATGCCGGCGAGTATAAGGTTACTGTCACTGTTACCGATGACGATGGAGAAAGCGACAGCCAAGTCGTAAACATCAAGGTAAAGGACAAAAACAGGGCGCCAAGCATGGGTGACATTGAGTTAATTTAGAAATATTTATATATTCTTTTTTTTATTTAATTCTTAAAAGAGGTTATTATCATGAAAAAAACAACATTATTCATTCTATGTATGATTATGGTCAGCAGTACATTAGCATTTGAAATATCTCATTATCAAAGAAATCCAAGAGGAGGTATAGTTGAATATAGTAACAAGATGCCTTTGATGGAATATGAATATGATGTTCCTGAAGATACGATAGGATGTAAACACACTTATGGAAAGCAGGGAGAAGCCATCATCTGTCTAGAATCAGAGAACTGCAACCCTGGTGCAGGATATTTTGCAACACATGCTGAAGAAGGATATAACAGAATAATCATAGACTGCTGGGATGCGGATAATAACCACGATATAATAGAGGATAATTTTACAACCAAATATGTAGAGAAAAAATCAGATTCTAGAAATATTAGCCTAACACAGAAGACAAAAGAGAAATACTCTTTTATATTTGCCTTATTATCTATAGCAATATTATCATTAGTGCTATGGCAATCATCAAAAATATTAGGATTTAAGGAAATATACTATAGATATGCTTTATTTTTGGCAGTATTGATAAAGATTGTAGAATATGTTCTTGCATTTTTGGTGAATCAATACTTAGCTATATTACTGCTGATAGCAGGAATGATTGCACTTATCAAGTATGGCTATGGAGAAGGATGGAAGAATTCAATGTATGGGTCTTTTGCATATATACTAGCATTAATCTTGACAAACATCTTGTTTAGTCTAATCTAATTTTTTTTGTTCTTTATCTTGTCCATCATTATATTCTATAGTTTCTGCAAAGAAGTCATTTAAGCTTTTGCCGCTTTCTATGGCTTGATCCCTGAACATATCTTTTATTATACGGAACAATTTCTGGTCTAGGTTTATGATAATCTTGATAAGTTCATCCTTTGACTTGGACCTCAATCTTTTGATCTGTTCTGGACTCATATTGAAAATAATATGTTAGATATATTTAATTGTTTCTGCATAAGATTTAAAAAAACATATGCCTTACCAATAATATGGCGCAACTACCCAATCCAAACTCAATGAGACCTATATATGTACTTGAAATGAGCGAAAAATTATATAATATAGAATTCTATGGTGCGGCATTGTATTATTCAAAATTCTGCAAAAGTGTAGGAGAGTTCTATCTTGATCTTTTTAAAGGAGTAAAAAGCGAGAACAATCTTCTTGAAAGAAAGCTGAATCAATTTGCACAAAGAGCAGACAGCGTAATGAAAGAATCAAAAAAAAGGGTTTTTGAAAACCAGCAATCATTAGAATTGCTTAAACATCTTATAGACAATTACGGCAAGGATATCATATTAAGAACATACTAAAACTGTGAAATTCGATAATTCTGCAAAATTTATTTGATCAAGTTGGTTTATA
>CAYSVS010000103.1:0-2489 GCA_964434475.1 uncultured Methanosarcinales archaeon | reverse complement strand
ATATTTAGAGGTTTAGCCAAGGCTAGAGTTTAAATCTGCACAACTCCAGTGAGAAAATTAGGATTATCTTTTGTGTTTCAATTTTTTTTTGCTTTCTAGCTCAGAAAGATAGTTTTCTGATGATGCTATTTTTCGAACGCTTTTTTTCTCAAGTTCTTTTCTTGCTGTTCCAGCAACTTCTCCGCCTTTTTTTGCAACATCCTTATTTTCAATAAATCCTTGAGCATCTTTATCATTAGCTATTCGTGTAGTGGATGCTTCGCCAAGCATTGTGAAGATCAATTCTAGATCATCCATATGATCCCTTAAGTTTTCATTTTTTAGTCCTTTGAATTGTTTATATTCTGCTGGAGTCATGCCAAAAGTTGCTTTAGATATTTCTGCAGTTAGAATAGCGTATTCTTTATCTTCTTCCATCCCTCTTTTTTTCCATTCATCTGTTAATTCATCTCTTATAGCAATTCCTCTAACCCTTTTTTCTATCCAATTATCAGAATAACCTTTTTGTCTATATAGCTCTTTCATCCTTTTTTGCGCTAATTCAGGATTTTCTATCTCTTGTACTCTTTCATAACCCACTTGAGCTAGCCATTGCTTAAAAGGCTCTGCTTTTTTAGAAGGGATTGATTGTATTAATCTGAATGCGCCTTTTGCACTAATACAATTCGTTTTTCTCTTTTTACCATCAGGTGCGATTAATTCAAGTGGGGTACAAATTGTACCCCACTTATCATTTAAAGATTCATCTCGTGATTTCATCTTTTTAATATATTGCTTTGAATCAGAGCTATCAGTAAGAACTTCAACTATATCAAATACAGAAAACCACCATTCTTCATTAAACCATGTTCTTCTTATTTTTCTACCTTGAAATATAACAAGAGCATTATTTTGTTCAGTCATAAGAAATTAAATATGTTGCTTCTTTATATACCTTACGCGCACCCCTGTCCAGTGTGTCCAGTGGCGCTAGAAATGTTTAATCGCTTGGCAGCTTGAAGAGGTTGTTGTCTTTAGAGCTGGTAACTTCTGCTTTGTCTATCTTTCCGTTTTCTATATTAAATGTTGAGTCTTCTATATTGTTGAATATCTTGTTGCCTATTATGACTTGATCTGCTTTAGCTACATAGAATTGGTTCTTTAGTTGAGTGTTGAAATTCTCGCTTCCGACAATATTCGCTTGTTCATATTCTGTTGAATCAGCTGAGCTTGCGCTTATGCCTTGGCTTGATGATTTTACGTTTACGCCGTTGATTATGTTTATTGTCTCGCCTTGTTTTGTTGTTGCTGTGAATCTCTCAACTTCTCCAAAGGTTTCTTCATCAGCTGTCTTTTTGTAATTGGTTACGCCTTTGGCTTGTGTTTGGACTATGCTGTCTTGTTCAGGCGTAGAGGATTGTTCAGCTGATTCAGGATAGTCATTTAGTGTTTCTTCTGCTTCGTCAAATGTTATTATCCCGTTTTCATCTTTTACATTCTTTACGTTTTTCTGTACTTTTCCGTCAATTGTTATTTCTTTTGCTGATGCGATTTGTCCGTTTTTGAAGGTTGCGCCTTTTGCATCAATTGCATTGTCATAACCTTTTGGAGTAACTTTGCCAGAATATTTGCCGCCTTTCATCTTACCAGGACCTTCATAAGTTTCTCCTGATGGGCTTGTGTATGTTGCGCCTTCTGGGATTGTTGCAGTAGCTTCAGGATCAGATAGCGCGTTGGTGAATTCTTCTTGGTTGAATTCTCCTCCTGCTCCGTCACCGCCGCCTTCTGTTGTTTCTCTAGCAGCAAATGTTATTGGAATTAAAATTATAATTACTAGAAATAATACTAATTTGTTATATTCTCTTTTTTGCAAAACACTCGCCTCTTTTATGGGTTAAATTTCATATCTTCCCAATTTTCAAATGAATTGTTAAGTCTGCTTACTAAATAGTCTCCATCATCATTTTTTTGAGCAAAAATATTACCTGGAATCCAGTAACCTTTTAAATTATTAAAAACTACTTTTATGTCTTTGTCAAGTTTCGGACCCCCTCTCAATATATCTATCTGCTTTAGTTTGCCGTCATTATTTTTTGGAGTCTCGCTTTTAAGCAAATCAAAATATGAAAACATGACGATTGAAGGGTATCCAAACGTATTACCATAAAGTTTATCATCTGTAGCCATTCCATCATATCTTGTTTTTTTTGCGTTTATGTTGTCTTCTCTATTATAACACACAAAATTAATCTTGTCACCATATTTTTCAATTAATTTTCTAAAAATTATTGCGTCTCTTTTTGCAGAAGACTCATCGCCCAATTCTCCTGGCTTATTCGTATAAAACAATACCATCGCTGGTTTATCTGTGTTAAGAAGTTTGTGCAAATCAGTCCTTCCTCTGCCTTGATATGTTGCATATTTGACATCAGTGCCTTTCAAAATATCTTCGCAAGTTTTCATTGCCATGTACTTTTCAATCTCAGAAGTTGTCAGTTCTTTGTCTATTG
>CAYSVS010000102.1:0-2535 GCA_964434475.1 uncultured Methanosarcinales archaeon | reverse complement strand
GTTTGTTGAAATCAAATTCTCCAGATGTTCTGTATTTGACTTCGATGTAAGCTATATTAGAACCCTTAACTACGATAAAATCAGGCATCTTCCTTACTTGAGAGGCGATATTTCCTTTAAGAAGTAATTCTTTATCACCAAAACTGGGTATCGTATTTTACATCCCAAAACGAAAAACCCTATAGTCCATAGAAAGAAACATCTCTTCGACTATGACTTCTGCTAATCGTACTTTTATGCTGCTATCTTTTATTACCTCAGGACTCATATAACATTTTTTGCAATATTCATATTCCTTTTTGCTCGTTTCCTTTCCACATATCTTGCATTTCATTTTTGCTTAAAATAATTTTTAATGCGAGCGTAGCGAGCACTTGGGTTTAATTCCCCGACCTTTAGGTCGTTTATTTCTAGAAATATTTTTATCGCGGCTTCGCCGCAGTATGTACTGCGGACGAAACTGCGCTATAATTCTTGCATATTATAGTAGCTTGAGCTTTCGTCTGCGGAGGACGAAAATGACAAACCTAAAACATTACAGCCACAAAATTGGCGTAAATTTCTGGCACATTGAGTTTGGAACTAAATATAGATATAAAATGTTCGGTAAATTTAAGCAAAAACACCTTGTTGAAGCGTCAATTCGTAAAATATGCCATAGACACAATATCAAAATACATACCATTTCAATTATGCCAGATCATGTTCATATGATGGTCACTTTGCACCACAATATAACTGAATCAAAAGGCATGCAGTTGATTAAGGGTGGCTCAGCTTATTATTTTTTCAAGAATCATGAAAAAAGCAGACTAAGACTTCCACAAGGACATCTTTGGAGTGCAGGCGGTTGCGCAACAACTGTTGGATATAATGAATATTCTACTGTCGAGAATTATATCAAGAATCAGGCACAGCACCACGCAGTTGCCTAAGATACCCCAACATTCATGTTGGGGAGTAGGTCATATGACAGTGTTATTAAATCGGCAGATTAATATATGAGTACATCTCAAAGCTATCTGAGGTGATTAAATGCATAAATGTCCTTATTGCAAAAAAACTGATTCTGTTAAAGCAGGACTTAGAAAAAATAAATCTGGTTTTGTACAAAGATATCTTTGCAACCGATGCAAAAAACTCTATGTAGATAGAAAAGGATTTGAAAATGTACAGACAAAACCAGAGATAATAGCTACTGCCCTAGATTTAAGAGCACAAGGCTTGAGTTATGGAAAAATAGCTAAGCATATATTACAGAAATACAATGTCAAAATAAGCAGATCTGCTATTTTGCATTGGCAAAATAAATTTGGTGAAATGATTGATAATTTCACCAAATCTTTTCAATTATCACACTCAATTGATTCACATGCAGATGAAATCTTCTTTAGAGAAAAAGGCCAAAGAGATAGGGATTTTATCTACTATTGGGATTGTATCGACTATGAAACTAAATTTTTAGTTGCTGATCACATAAGTTATGAAAGAGATGAATTTGAGGGAAGGAAGTTTATTGAGAAGGTTAAGAAATCAATTGTGGTGTATCCAGAAAAAATTCATACAGACAATAGTTTTGATTATCCTCCTGCAATAAGAAAGACATTTGGCAGGGGAAAAGTTAAACATATACATTTTCCAGCATGGAAAATGAAGTTTAAGAACAATCCTATTGAAAGATTCCACAATACTGTAAAAGAGAACTATAAGGTAATGAGAAGATTTTGTAAGTTGGAGACAGCTTACAAATTCTTGAAGTTTTTTAGGAACTACTATAATTTCATAAGGCCTCACAAATCTCTCAATTGGAAAACACCTGCAGAAAGAGCAGGGTTTGGAAATTGGAATTGGTACAGCCTGATTAAGGCTTTGCTAAAAGCAAAGCTTAATCTATATTGCTGATGATTAAACACTGTCTAATTCCAAAAGATTTATATATTAAGTTTGTGATTTTAAAAAAAGAGGTGGTAGATTTTGGCTTTATTTGGTTCTAAAAAGAAAGAGGATAATCAGCAGAATCAAGATTTTTCTATGCCACCGCCAAATATGGGGCCGCCTCCACAGCAGCAAGGCTATCAACAACCTGATTTGGGAAGCCAGATAAACAGCATGAGGCAGCAGGGCTACAATAATGATCAGATAATACAGGCTTTGCAGGGACAGGGCTTTAATCCCCAGGATATCTTTGATGCTTTGAATCAAGCAGACCAAGGCATGAACTTTCCACAGCAGCAGCAAGGCTATCAGCAGATGCCACAGCAGGAAATGGGTGGTGGTGGAGATACTGAAAGGATAGAGCAGGTAGCTGAAGCCATAATCGAAGAGAAATGGAACAATTTTGTCAAAGATCTGAATAAGGTCATAGATTGGAAGAACAGCAGCGAAAAAGAGATAGCTTCTATAAAGCAGGAGATAAAAGATATCAAAGAAAGGATAGATTCTTTGAACCAAGGCATTTTAGGAAAGATAAATGAATATGACCAGAACCTTTCTGATGTTGGAACTGAGATAAAGGCTATGGAAAAAGTTTTCCAG
>CAYSVS010000101.1:0-2658 GCA_964434475.1 uncultured Methanosarcinales archaeon | reverse complement strand
GAAAAACTAATAAAGGATTATAGCATCCATAAATAAGATGAAAGAAATAGACGGCAGCTATCTGGAAGGAGGAGGACAGATTATCAGAACAGCATTAGCTTTGTCTACAGTCACAGGAATTCCGTTTAAAGCAAAAAACATAAGAAAAGGCAGGCAAAAACCAGGATTAAAAACACAGCATATGAGCTGTATCAACGCACTAAAACAATTGTGCAATGCTAAAGTTAAAGGTGAAAAGATAGGTTCTTGTGAACTTGAATACATTCCTAGAGAAATAAAAACAAGAAACATAGAGATTGACATAGGAACTGCAGGAAGCATAACTTTGCTGATGCAGTCATTATTGCTGCCAGTAATGTTCAACAGAAGAGGAACAAAAATAAAGATAATAGGCGGAACTTGCGGCCTGTATCAGATGCCCATAGAGTATTTTCAGGAAGTTTTTACTCCACACATAAAAAAATATGTTAAAAAGATCGAAGTCATACTGCTCAAAAGAGGATACTATCCTAAAGGCCAAGGCATTGTAGAGATTGTAATCGAGCCTAAATATAAATTAAAAGATTTTTCTGATACTGAAGAATTTATTAGATTCATAAAACAAGATTCAATAAAGATAAATTTGCTTAAACAAGGCAAGCTTCACCAAATCAAAGGCATATCTCACGCATCAAAATCTCTTGAATCAAAAAAGGTTGCTGAAAGACAGGCACGATCTGCAAGGCTGGCTCTATTGAATACAAGGTGTCCTGTAAGAATAAGACAAGAATATCAAGATACAGCCTCAACAGGAACAGGCATAACACTCTATTCAATACACAGCTTAGACAAAAACGAGATTGACTTCAAGAACCCTATACGACTAGGATCAGACACCATAGGAAAAAAAGGCAAACCAAGTAAAAAAGTAGGAGAAGAATGTGCAAAAGAACTCATCAAAGCCATAAACAGCAAAGCTCCTGTAGACAAGCATCTTGCTGACAATTTGATTCCTTTACTAGCATTATTCGGAGGAGAGATAAAAGTTCAGGAAATCACAAACCATACAAGAACAAACATATGGATATGCGAACAGTTTCTTGGAAAGATATTTGAAGTTGATGAAGAAAAAAAGACAATAAAAGTCATATAAAAAATAAAATCAAATTCTATTCCCCCTCAAACTCGCACTGTGCATAATACTTAAATCCTGCTTCTGATAATTTCTTACTACCTCCAATATCAGGCAAAGCAACAATAAAAGCAAGCTCAACTATTTCACCGCCTAATTTTTTCACAAGTTTTGCAGCAGCAATTGCAGTACCTCCAGTAGCTACAAGATCATCAACTATGACAACTCTTTGTCCAGGTTTAATTGCATCTTTGTGTATCTCAACTGTATCTGTTCCGTATTCAAGTTCATATGATTCTGATTCTGTTTCAGCAGGCAGTTTGCCTTTTTTACGTATAGGAACAAAGCCTTTTTCCAAAAGATAAGCCATAGCTCCTCCTAAAATAAATCCTCTTGAATCTATACCCACAATAACATCAATATCCATTTCCTTATAGCGGTTGACAAAATCATCCACAGTCAAACGTAAGCCAACAGGATCCTTAAGCAATGTTGTAATGTCCCTAAACATAATACCTTTTTTCGGCCAGTCTTCAATAGTTCTTATTCTTGATTTAATCGGCATTTTCTAATCACCTTTTATATTTGATATTGTATTGATGATTAAATTGGTTACCTTATCAACATTCTTATTAAATATCTCAAGCACCGCTTCCCATGTTACTGGCTCTTCGTCCTTGTGCCAGCAGTCATAATCAGTAGACATTGCAACTGCAGCATAAGGCAATCCAGCTTCATTTGCAAGCGCACACTCAGGCGCAATGCTCATATTGATAACATCAGCACCCCACAACCTAAACATCTTGCTTTCAGCCTTTGTGCTGAATCTAGGTCCTTCTATTGTAATAACTGTACCTTTTTCATGACAAAATATCTTCTGTTCTTTACATGTTTGGATCATAAGCTCTCTTAAATATTTATCAAAAGGTTCTGCCATAGGAGTATGCTTCATCTTGCCTGGCTCAAACTCTTCGTGAAAAGTAATCTGCCTATGCCTTGTAAAATCAATAAATTGATCAAGTATGACAAGGTGACCTCTATCTATCTCTTCACGTAAACTTCCAACAGCAGTTGTCGCCAATATATGAGTGCAGCCTTCTTCCTTTAAAGCATGTATATTTGCCCTAAAATTCACTTGAGTTGGCGGAATAGTATGTTCTCTGCCATGCCTGGCTATAAGTACAACATCTACGCCATTTATCTTACCAGTTTTCAAAAAAGAACTTGACCTGCCATAAGGAGTGATTGCTTCCTTTTCATCTACATCATCAAGAATATCTGGATTATCCAATCCACTGCCGCCTATGATTCCTATTTTTATCATTTAATCACCATTATCCAGAGTTTAATAACAGATATAAAAATTATTGCATAAAAATTAGATGAAAAATACCAACACCAGCAAAATAAAGGTATTTTTAATTTAGTCCATATATTTATATCATATACAAATCCAAAGGTATGAAACCCAAACTAAAAAACCAATAACCTCTTACATACTAAAACCTACTAAACTTCTCATTATGGATGATGCACTTAATTCTCAA
>CAYSVS010000100.1:0-2669 GCA_964434475.1 uncultured Methanosarcinales archaeon | reverse complement strand
ATTTATAAACCAACTTGATCAAATAAATTTTGCAGAATTATCGAATTTCACAAAAGAAAAGGATAAAAAAGAAAAAAAGAATAAACAACAAATCAGGCTTGTACACTCACATTGTTAGAGTATACAAGAACCTTTTTCTTGCCCCTATAATATTTTATGTTTGCAACAGGCAGAGTAAAATCGCCCAGTATGCTGAGTTTGGACTTAATCTTATAAGTCAATATCCTTTCTTCATTAGGATCAAGCTCTTCAACATCCCATTTTATCATAGTAGAACCTTGCTGTTTTACTATTTTGTTAGGCTTTAATGTACCTACATCAAACTCGTCCATAACTTCTACTATGTTGGGAACCTTATCTATGATCTCTAATTTCCCGATATGCTTTGTACTTTTATTGAATACATGAAGCTTGACTTTCATCTCAGATATTCCGCCTTCTGCAGTCTCAAGGTTGTGCGCTTCTTTCTTTATCTCTACTGGACTTTGCATAACATAGTTCAATATCAAAAAGAAACCTGCGATAAGCAGCAGATAAAAGAACCACCTATAGCTTGTTACTGTCTCTATAGTCACAGATTCGCCAGGCTCTAACTCAATCTCCCATTCAAAATACCTTCCTCCATCAATCTCTTTAGTTACCTTTGCAGGAGGCGTCGTCTTTGTAAAAAATCTGCTAAAAAAACCAGTAGGCACCTGTATCAGCTGTTTCTTTACATTGTTACCTGTATTGGTATATGTAGCTGAAACAGATTTTTTGAACAAAGATTTGTCCAATTCAGCAACCTCCTTAAAAGAACCAGTATAATCAAGCACCTCAAAACCATAAGCAGCCAGAGGATATGTCTTATTATCTATCACAAAATATCCAGTTATAGTATCTTCAACAGGCTCTTGCTTAGCATCCAGTTCAAGAGGAAATTCTAATGTAACGTTAGGAGTCTTATCTGAAAGTTTAGGACTTAAACCTGTAGAAATTTCCTTTCTCCAAAAAAGATCGCTTTCAAGCACTATTTTAATATTATCAGCACCATAATATCTTGCATTCATGTTTTCAAGAACAAGTTTTACAGTATTTTCCTTTCTAGGATCAACCTCTTTGTCAAGTATTATAGTAGTCCTTATATCAGGAGTATATTTTGCAGTTCTTGAAGTTTTTATATAAACATCAAAAGGAACCTCAACAGTGTCTTCAGAAATTCTCAATTTGAATACGGATTTTACTATGTATGAACCCGATTTTATGTCATCTTTCGGCTCCATATGCACCTCAAAAGAAGAGGATTTAGCAGGATATAACTTATTCTCTGTAGTACCATATCCTAAAGGCTCGGTCCTAATCCATTTCCATTCATCAGTCTCAGTAAACATAATCCCAAAAAAATCTATCTTGTTTTTAGAATTCATAACATCAACATCAAACTTGGCTGTGCCGTAGTTGGTTATCTCGTTCTCAAGAACTTCAATCTTTACCTTGAAATCGCCTTTTTCACTCTCATAAGTCCTTTTATCTTCTAGTATAGTAGGCTCAGCAAATGCAGCAGAGCAGAACAAAATGAATAACATCAAAGATAGTACAGTAAATCTTTCCCTCATTATTTATCCCCTCGTTTTTAATTATATATTAGTTAAAAATAGATTGTTTACTATTTAAAGTTTGTGGTTATAAGGGTTCATCCGGAAAAGAATAAATATGTATACTGAATACTAAATTGCGAGGTGTTCAGCCATGCAAAATATACTCAGTATACAAGAAAATAAGTTACATAAGGATATTATTAAACTTTGTCATTTAATGGAGCTTCCATTAAACTATAATCACAAAGGTCCTAAGTTTTTTAAGAATTATCAGCGAGTTTCACTAATTCTCCTATATATTCGTAGTAAAAAATCATTAATTAATTTTTTAGTAGAATTGAAAGAAACAAAATGGCCTAAGTGGTTAGGATTAAAAGAAATTCCAGGGAAAAGCACTTTAAATGATTGGATTAAATTGTTTGACCTTTCAGTCATTAGAAAATTTCTACATAAACAAATACAAAAAGAAACACCTAAAATAATGGCGATTGATGCCACAGGAATTGATTCATGGCAACGAAGTAGACATTATGAACGAAGAATAAAACAGTGTGGTTTTATAGAGGAGCATATGCCTTACGCAAAGGCTGATATTTTAATTGATGCCGATACTTTATTAATACATGATTGGGTTTTAAGAGTAAAACCCAGACATGATGTTTTGGGTGCCACAACAATATTTAAAAGAATGATTTGGAAGAATATTTTAGTTTTAGCAGATAAAGGATACGACTCTGAAAAATTACATAAATTAGCAAAAAGTTTAGGGAATATACTTTTTGCACCAGTTAGAAATATGCGAAAAATTCCAAAAGGAACAAACAGAAAAAGATGTGTTAAAGGAAATGAACAGTATTCCAGAAGGAATACTGTTGAAAGTGTTATGCACGCATTAAAAACTATGAAACCACAATTAAGAAGCAAATTGCCTCATACTAAAAAGAGAGAATTTGGATGGTCAATTATACTTTTTAATATGGTAAGAATGATTAATCTCATATTTAGAATATTATTTGAACCTTATTCCGGATGAACCCCAGTTTAGGGGTTCATCCGGAAAAGAATAAATATGTATACTGAATACTAAATTGC
>CAYSVS010000099.1:0-2676 GCA_964434475.1 uncultured Methanosarcinales archaeon | reverse complement strand
AAAGCTCGTAAAAATAAACCCCGCTTGCTTGTCGGGTTGCATCCCAGGTGATGGTGTGGAATCCTGCTGTTTTGAGTTCATCAACGAGAATCCCAATTTCACGACCCAAAACATCGTAAATCTTCAAGGTCACCCATTCAGATTTGGGTAAATCAAATTTGATCGCCGTTTTAGGATTGAATGGGTTTGGATAGTTGGTGTAAAGGGCAAATTCCGTGGGCAATTTTTCGCTCTCGATAGAGGTAATAGCTCCCTGATATTCATTGGCGCCTAAATCGACAGTTCCATTATGAATGCGGGGATTACAGCTTTGATCTTTTGAAATTGTCACATACGAATTATCGCCCGCATCAATGGCCGGACTGGTATCGTTTAGCGGGCAGGTTTTGGTCAACCCGCCATAATTATTAAACGGCATGAGCAAGGGATCAGCCATCACAGCACCAGTCAGCGATCCATCTTTAACCATATTGGCAACAGCGGTTGTTGGGGATGTCCCTGCATATTCGGCTCCGACCAAAGCATCACTCATAATCGTATTTACTAGCGTCAAACCGTAATCCGAATTGTAAATTGAAGCACCGCCTGACAATGCTCGATTTTCCACGAATGTACAATTGATCACTTCCATCCAGCTTGCCGGAGCGCCGCCTGTCCACAAGCCGCCGCCATTATTCGAGGTTAGATTGTTATAGAATGTCGAGTTGGAGATGTGGCATTCGTCTTCCAGCGTCAGACTGTAAATACCGCCTCCATCCCCGGTTACGGAATTGGCGTCAATCGTACATTGATTCAGGTCAAGATATTTTTTATTGTAAATACCACCACCATTCTCTGCTGTGTTTAACGAAAATGATGTATGCTTGGCGGTGACAAGTGCTTCTTCACCGTGATTGTACACACCGCCGCCAAATGTATCGGCAGTATTGGCATGGATGTTACAAGAGTCCAATGTGGTATACTCGGTATTTTGGATGCCTGCTCCAGTGCCGGCGGTTGTATTGGCGGAAATCTCACACTCTTTCAAGTGTAGAAATCCACCATAGGTGGTTGGTATCCCCGTGCTGTAACCGCTTTCAAATCCGTTATAAATTGCGCCGCCAAATTGTGCCGCGGAATTGCCGGCGAGTGCGCAATCCCATCCAGTAATGTCGCCGCCCTCGTACGAATTGTAAATGCCGCCGCCGGCAATAAGGGCTGTATTTTCGCCAAGCTGGACGGTTTCCAGGATCAGACTGTCGCATTCATTATAAAGACCAGCGCCGCGTTCAGCCGTATTGCCAAAGTAGACACTCCCTGCGACATGAATGTGTTCATAGGTGTCTTTGAAAAAGCAGCCACCTCCGTTTTCTGCCGCGGTATTGTCAACAAAATTTGTTGAAAAGATTTCTATCGTGGTATATGAATCGAGATTACAGGCTCCGCCATTTTTGCCGGCTGTATTGTCTTTAAACTCACTATTGTGAATAATGACCGGTGCGATGGAGAGGAAACTGAGTGCACCGCCATGATCGCCAGCTGTGTTGGCGTAAAATTGAGAGACATTGATTTCCAGACCTTCCAATGCTCCATAAATTGCACCGCCATTTTGTGTTGCTGTATTGCCTTGAAACGTAGATCCCGCAATGTGAATCTCTACATCTGCAAGTCCACGAATGCCGCCCCCGCTGCCAATAACTGTATTTTCTTTGATATCAGAATTATCGATGAACAGCTCGTTTTCATCAACACACATGATCCCGCCGTGATTTTGCAGCACATTGCTGTTACTCATGTGCAGATCACACCATTCGTGCAAATATAGTCCCCAACCCGCATTGCCTTCAATAGTGCTCTCCTGAATGACCACATCACAATAATCCATTTCTGTGCGAATACCATTATCGGTGTTAAAATTTACCGTTGAACGAATCATTTTTAATTCTGCATTCGCGACAATACCGTGTTGGTCATTGGAATCCACGTGGCAGTCGGTAAAAAATGTGGTGTCCGAGACAGAATCGCTGATATAAATGCCGTGAAGGGTATTATTACGAATTGTACTGTTTTCGGCTCGAATCGCGATGTTGCTAAAGATACCGCCACCATGCGCTGCCGTGTTTTCATGAATTTGTGAGGATGATTCGATTCGTATACTGCCGGCTGCGGGATCACAAAAAATGGCGCCGCCGTTTTGATCCGCTTGATTTCTGAGAAGGGATGTTTGCAATAATCTCAAGTTGCCGGCGTTAAATATTCCACCGCCATTCCTTCCAGCTTGAGAGTTACGCACTTTACAATCGACAAGAAGCAGATTCCCCAGGTTTTGAATCGCACCACCATCATTAAAAGGACTTGCAAGTTTTTTATTATACCCTCGGTAGAAATCAATGTTTTCGACATAGACATTTTTATTCGATTCTATTTTCAAGATACATGTTTGTCCCTGGCCATCCAGCATCACTCCCTTGTTTTCTCCGATGATGAACAGGTCTTTATCGATGATGACAATGCTGTAAAGATAAATTCTGGTGATTTTTCGAAAGCGAATGGTATCCCCTGAAGCTGCGATTGTTACCATCTCACGAAACGAGTAGGTGCCTGCATCTGCGCTTGAAGCAACATAATGGGTCTTGCCAAGCAATGCAGCGGACATTAAAAGGAAAATACAAAAAATTTTGGGGAAATTATTCACCT
>CAYSVS010000098.1:0-2690 GCA_964434475.1 uncultured Methanosarcinales archaeon | reverse complement strand
ATCAAGTAGATATATAGAGTTTACGTTTTTGCTAATTTTGCAAAGTTCCCTAAATCACAATAAAAACTTAAAAATAAGTTATATAAAATAAATAATAAAAAAACACTTATCCAAAACCTAGAGATTTCAAATAAACTAATTCAAATCTCTGCAAAAATTTCAATAAAATACAAAATAAATAAATTCATCTTTTCTTCATAAAAATACTATACTGAAACTTAACTACCAACAAAACTATAATTATTAACAAAACAATATTCCAGTTAAACATTTGCCTAGGTTCTTCTAATCTTGCCGGTTTTCCATCCTCATTATCTATTATATAATCTAATATTTTTGTCGCCAGAAGATTTTGATCAGAATCATACACATAAATAACAAAAGAATATATGCTGCTCTTAATATCCTTTAATTCTTTTTCTATCCTTAATTTTCTGCCGCTATGATCCTTGACAACTTCAGATATAAGTTCTTGATTTACATCGTATATAAAAAAATCTATCAATAGATTATCATAACTTTTTTTAAGATCTATATCTATAGTCAAAACATCATTTTCTTTATCAAATTCAATTTTATCTATTTCAATATCAATATCAAATACCTCTACAGGCTCTTGTTTATCAGATGATTTGTTTATGGTCTGTTCTTGATCATTATCTTCTTTTTGATAATTATCAGGAAAATTAGATATTCCTCCGCCGCCTGCTCCGCTTCCGCCACTATTACTACCGTCATGCGAAGGACCATCATTACATTGATTAAGATACTGCTTATCTAAAAACAAAGAACTACTGTCAGATATATTATAGTATGTCTTATCAAAACATCCTTCTGTTGTTATCCATATCCTATCTCCTATATCTATAAAACTGTCACAGGCTAATCCAGTTTCATCAAACACAAACTCAGAATCCGAGTCATCACTAAAAGTGTAAAAATACCCTCCTTTTGAATCTGTTTTAATATTAAGATTATCTGTAAAGCATGTTTTCTTTATACATTCATCTGTTCCTGTACAAACTTCTATATGTATAATAATATCTTGATTTTCTATAACATTTCCATCACTATCGTAAAGAAATCCATAAATAACATATGGATTATCAAAATCAGCATAAGCCATATTGATCAATATCAATGCAGTCATTAAAAATATTAATTTTTTCATTTTTACCACGTCACATTATGGTTAAGTGTGTTCTTAACCTTAACATAATATCCTTCTCCTGTACTCATCCTATAATATGCATTTGCATCAAATCCTTTTATATGAGTGATCCAAGGCTGCTGTTCAGGGTTTGTCCTGTTAACAGTTTGAATAATCATAAAAGAATCGCTTACTTCAGAAGCATACTTGCTCATGCTTCTACCTGGATAAGGAACACCTATTAAATTTGTCTGTTTTTGTTGATCAGAGCTTGCAACATAAGTCAAATAAACGTTATACCTTTCTATCTCTCCAACAAAAGTAACATTACAGTTCCTATGCACTAAAGCGAAATAACCTTCTTTATGATCTATCTTATAATCTGCATTAGCATCAAAACCTTCAATATGTGTTGTCCAAGGCTGCTGTTCAGGGTTTGTCCTGTTTACTGTCTGTATGATTATCCTCTTGCTTGGTTGTGTGGTGCTTTTGCAGTCTTGCAGCCTATCTAAAAATCCAGACATAGTATAATTATTAAAAAAAGGCGAAGCTATAGTATTTGTCTGTTTTGATTCATCACTGCTTGCTTTGAGATAATATGTATGTTTGCCGACTATTGTTTCGTTTACATTAAGCAAAGCATTGTTTTTAGCACCCACTCTATAAAATCTTGTTTGAACTTGATCAGCTCCACTATCTGTCCAATTATTATCTGTCACAGTAAAATTCACTATGCCAGGATTGGTTATATCTTTCAGATGTGTTACATTATCGTGATAATAAACAATATACTCTGAAGCAGAATCTACCTCAGTCCAATTCAGATCAACACTCTTTTCATCATCATTCAAAAATATCTCTATATTTTTCGGAGCAGGAATTTCTGAAGCTAAAACTATAACTTCAACAATCTGCCAATCTACACCACCTGAATTATCATCTACAGAAACATTGATGTAATAATTCCCTGCACTTCCTATAAATGTCTGCCATTGCCCTGATGAGTTAAATGGAGCTTCAAAATAAAAAGTCAAAATATCCTGATCAATATCATAAGCAGACAAGTTACCAGTAGAATTTATATCTGCAACATTTCCTTCATAGACAGTAATATTGTCAAGCTTGTTCAGAACAGGAGGAGTATTGGCTATAGTTAATCTGGTTGCGTCACCTGTTATCAATATGTTCCTATCATATCCTAAAAATGAGAAAAAAATAGTTAAAACTAAGATGAATAAACAAAATAATATCTTCTCTGCCATCTCTTTTTTCAATTTAAAATGTATCATTAATTATATATTATATAAATTTTTTGTGAACTAAAGTATTTTGAAATCAATAAAAATTCATAAAATCTAACTACGCGTCGTTGCAAGCTAGAGGTATACACTAGATTTTTTGCTACACAATCAGAATTCTTAAGATTACAAACTAAAGATCATTGCAAAGCAACAGGGTATAAAACCCAGTTTGTAATTAAAAATAATTTAGGGAACTTTGCAAAATTAGCAAAAACGTAAACTCTATATATCTACTTGAT
>CAYSVS010000097.1:0-2788 GCA_964434475.1 uncultured Methanosarcinales archaeon | reverse complement strand
TTGAAAAATGAAAGAGGGGTTAGGGGTGAATTTCATTTTTCAAAACTCCTTATTTTAAATTGTTATAGTCCAAGTATTTAAATTAACATTTTGTTTTTTTAAAATCCAACCTGTTTTTTTATAATACTGATTAAAATTAGAGTTTCTATGACAAATGCTTTCAAAAATATAACAATTTGTTTTTCTAAGCATTTGATTCAAAATATTCTTACCTCTGTAGTCTTTAATGATAGCAAATTGATATAAAGATACAATGTTGTCTTTTTTCCTAATATAAAATCTTAATCCTCCAATAATTATATCATTTTTAATACAAATAATTACATTATTATTTTTAATAGCTATCTTTAAACCGATAGGGCAAAGAAATTCCCTGGAATTAATAGCATCATTATCCGATTTAATATGTTCTTTAAAAAAATATGTAACTTTTTCAATATCTTCAGTTTTAGCAAATTTAAATTCCATTTTAATTATAAATTATAAATATTTTCCAGTTACAGAATTTTTATCTTTAGAAATGTCTACAGGGATCCCTTCTGCGATAATCTTTCCGCCGTTATCTCCTCCAAAAGGTCCCATATCAATTATCCAATCTGATTGTTTGATAACATCTAAACTGTGTTCAATAACAAGTTCAAAAGTTTCTCTATGTCTGCAAAATGCAATCCTGATGTTGGTTCATCCAATACAAAAATTTCTCCTTTTTTGTGTAGCTTGCTTGCCAATTTTAATCTTTGTGCTTCACCACCGGAGAAAGTATCATGAGTTTGCCCTAAGGTTAAATATCCTAATCCAACATCTATAAGCATCTTTAACTTTTTTCTGATAGAATCTTGTTCAAAAAAATCATTCGCTTCATTTACGGTCATTTCAAGAACATCATAAATATTCTTATCTTTATAGCTGTATTCTAAAATTTCTTTTTGATATTTTTTACCTTGGCAAGTTTCACACAAAGTTTTAACATCTCCCATAAAGTGCATATCAATCTTGATAAATCCTAATCCATTGCAATCAGGACAAGCACCTTTGGAGTTTGAACTAAACAAACTACTTGAAACATTATTCTCTTTAGCAAAGATATTTCTAATTTTGTTAAAAATTCCTGTGTAGGTTGCAATATTGCCTCTCGCTGTTCCAGTTAGAGACGATTGATCTATCAGAATAATTTTTTCATTTGAAAATTGTTTGATAAATTCATCAATAATTAACGAGCTTTTACCTGAACCTGAAACGCCTGTAACTGAACAAAATGTTTTCAAAGGGATTTCTACATCAATATTTTTCAAGTTATGAATTGAGGCATTTTTTATTGTCAAATAATCTTTTGCATTTCTGACATCTTGTTTAAGTTTTGATTTCCCCCCAAAGTATTTTCCAGTAACATATGATTTTGATTTTAATTCATTAAAACTTCCCTCAAAAATAATTTTCCCACCTTCTCTCCCTGCACCAGGACCAATTTCAATTATATGGTCGGCTTCTTGCATAACTAAATCATCATGCTCAACAACAATAACTGTATTATTTGCCTCTTTTAATTTGTGTAAAATTTTAATCAAATTTTTGCGGTCCTTAGGATGAAGTCCTGCTGTTGGTTCGTCAAGAATATAAACCATTTCTATTAAATCTGAACCTTGTTCTCTGGCAAGTTTTAATCTTTGAGATTCTCCTCCTGAAAGAGTATCTAAACTTCTGTTTAGGGATAAATAACCTAAATCAACATCGATTAAATTTTTGGCTGTTTCAATAATCCTGTTAGTTAGTTCTTTTGCTTCTAAGATTTTAATCTTACTAATTTCATCAACAAACTTATCTAGTTGCATATTGGAAAATTCGCCAATATTTTTATCGTTAATTTGTGATAAAAGAGCTTTTTTGTTAAGTCTGCCACCATTACAAGATTTACAAGACATTTCTCTCCAATATTTTTTTTCTGACTTTTCCTTATTCTTAGAAACTCCTCTTAAATCCATGGCTCTGCTAATAAGACGAGTTATGATTCCCTCATGACTAAAAGATTGGATAAATCCTTGATCTTTGTTGCTTAAAACGATTTTTGGAGAATATAATAAAAAATCTAATTCCTCTTTTGAGTATTCTTTTATTGCTTTGTCTAAATTTAATTTTCCTGAAGATTTGATTATATTGAAGTATCTTGAACCTGGCTTAAAAATATTTATTTGACAAGCTCCCTTATTTAATGATCTGTTAAAATCTATTATTGATTTTGGATCAATAGTATATTCAGTTCCTAGCCCTTTGCATTTTTGACAAGCTCCTTTTGGACTATTAAAAGAAAAATGCCCAGCACTTAAATTTTTTTCAGAACCGAATCTTGAAAATAATAATCTCAAATAAGTATAAATTTCTGTGCTAGTTCCAACAGTTGAACGAGGACTGCCTCTTAATTTTTTTTGGTCAATTGCAATTGTAGGTGAAAGATTTTTTATAGAATCAATATCTGCTTTTCCCGTTCTTTTCAAAAGTCTTGCGGCAAAAGTGCTGATAGATTCCAAAAATTGTCTTTGCCCTTCTGCGGCAACTATATCATAAGCAATTGTAGATTTTCCGGAACCCGAAACTCCAACTAAAACATTGATTTTATTCCTAGGAAATTCAATATCAATATTTTTGAGATTATGGGTTTTGGCTCCTTTTATAATTATGTTTTTCATTATACTCAATAGTTATTGTAAAAAGTTTATAAATCAATCGTTTTCTGTAGCAAAGCGAAAGAAAACACAATTATCCCCCTCTTTTTTTTTAGAAAAAATCAAATTTA
>CAYSVS010000096.1:0-2822 GCA_964434475.1 uncultured Methanosarcinales archaeon | reverse complement strand
CAAGTAGATATATAGAGTTTACGTTTTTGCTAATTTTGCAAAGTTCCCTTAAGAAAATTAGGTGCATCAATTGAAGAACAAATAGCAGGATTACTTCATGATATTCCTCATACTGCCTTTTCACATGTGATTGATTTTGTATTTAAAGATACTAACCACAATCATGAGTTCCATGAAAAATTTCATGCAAAGATAATACTTCAATCAGAAATACCTGCAATCTTAAAAAAATTTAATTTTGATATTGATAGGATTTTAGATGAACATAATTTCTCCTTATTAGAAAAATCATTACCTGACTTATGTGCAGATAGGATAGATTATACATTAAGGGATATGGTAGCGAGTGAAGGTTTTAGTGATAAAATAAATAAATATATTTCAAGTTTTATGGTTCAAAACAATGAAATTATTATTAATGGAGAGCTAATTGCAAAAAGTTTTTCAGAAGATTATCTAAGAATGGATGAAGAAAAATGGTCTCATCCCCTTGAAGTAGCATTATTTCAAATTTTAGCCGATGCAATAAAAATTGCTTTGGATGAAAAAATACTTGATGAAAAAGACTTATTTGATGATGATTTAGCTGTTTATACAAAACTAAAAGAATCAGGCAATCAATTGATTTTAAAAAAATTGGAAATGCTCAACCCAAAATTAAAGATTATTGATGACCCGAATGACTTTCATTTTCATTCTAGAACTAAATTGAGATATATTAATCCTAAATTTCTTAATTCAGATGGTTCAATTCATCGTGTGGCAGATAGGTTTCAAGATTTTTCAGAGAAGCTTGTAAAACACGAAGAGTGGATTAAAAAAGGTAATTTTATTAAGATTATTTCTTATTAACGCCCCAAACTTTTAAAATTTGACTCACTTCGTTCGATATGAATAAACGTAAAAATTCTACTCAAGGGGACGCTGCGCTTTCGCTTCACTGCGTTACGCTCACCCTTGTATAACAAGGGACCCCGATGTTAAATGAAATAATTTTTAGTGGCTAAAAGTAGAAGGGAGGACAATTAAAACAAAAGAGAAAAAAGGGAGAGGCTGGTGCTACGCACATTTACGCTCACAACTTCGTTGTTCGAAATTACTAGAAAAATTTATAATAAATTAACATTTACACATATATATGAAATTGGTTAATAATAAAGTAAAGATAATAATTTGGATTTTCATTACATTAGCATTAATAATATCTTTTATATCAATAATAGGTTTTCTGGGAAAATTTAATTATGAAAATAAAAAGATAGAAAATCAAATAACAGTTAATGAAGCAAAACAAATAGCTGAAAAAAGAATCAAACAGAGTTATAATTACAATGATCTTAATGGTTATAATCTTAAATTAAAATCAGATCCGATAATTTGTGGAACTGGATGTTTTGAATTAGTATATGAATATAAAGTTAATAAAACTAATATTACTAATCTTGAAAAAATTGAGACAAGCATGATAATTGAAGGTGGTAGTATCAATAATGTGACTTACTCAGAAATTACAAAAGCAGATAAACGAATTGTTCCAGTAACTGATTTTAATTCTTGTGTTGAAGCAGGTTATGAAGTTTTATATCCTGATTGTATTGGATGCAAGCCATATTGTGAAACTCCTGAAGGAGATTTATTTTCAGAGACACTAGATAGTGCTATTCCTTCAAATATTTGTGAAGACAAATGTGGCGATGGTATATGTGACGAAATGGTTTGTCAAGGGGAAGGTTGTCCATGCCCTGAAACAAAAGAATCTTGTCAAGAAGATTGTATATAAGGAAATAAAGATATCATTAAAAACTACTTTGTTATTTTAAAAAAAGAAACAAAAAAGCCCCTCCCCTAAAAAAAGTAAAAAGAGATTGTCCCCTTGCTTCTTGTTCTTGATGTATCGCATTCGCTCATTTGATTGAACGCCACTAAAAATTACTCTCCTTCCTTTCAGTCATTCGGGGACGTTGCACTTTCGCCTTCGGCTCACCCTCATTTAACAGGGCCCGATCTTATAATCAATTAATTCTGAGTGCCTAGAACTTCTTTTCGCCTATCTGCAAGATATTCTTCATAAACAATTTTAGTTGTTTTTGTAGAAAAAGGTCTTAGTTTGGGTTTGTCATTTTTTTCCAAATATTCAAGCATTTCTTGTTTGTTTTTATCCAAAATTTTCATTAAAGCAGGAAAACCTTTTGGTGTAGCCATCCATATATAATCTAAATCAGTAAAAACCGCCAAAATTAAATCATCCTCATAAACTGAATTGTCTCCTAAAGCCCAATTATCATGAACTGAAATATAATATTCAATTTTTCCAATTTTGTCTTTAGGATAATTTAATTTTTCTAATATTTGTCTGGCAATTTTAGCTCCTGCTTCCATATGTGCTTTTCTTAAATTTAATTTGAATGGATTATCCTTTGGTACTTCAGCATATCCAACATCATGTAATATCACTAATGGAAGCAGTAGAGAATCATCAAGGTTTTCCTTTTTACAAATAAAAAATGCATCTTGCATCATACATTCTATATGATCAATATCCATAGAACGACCTTTTTCATAATAAGGTTTTGCTAATTCCCAAATTTATTCATAAATTTGTTTCATATCACAACTAAAAATCTTTTTATATATACATACTTAACGGCACTCAGAATTAACTCTTCGGAATTTTTTGACTTCGTCAAAAACCGTCTTGCAAACTATTCCTCGTTCCTAACGGAAGATTATAACAGTGTCCTAATGTTAAACTCAATTCGGGGCTCGTCTCCACAGAGGTTAAAACCGAAAATTCTAATGTTGTTATCTTCGTTAAAATCATA
>CAYSVS010000095.1:0-2915 GCA_964434475.1 uncultured Methanosarcinales archaeon | reverse complement strand
AATATTCTGGAAAAGTCATTCCAAAAGGTTTTGCAAATCCCGTAGAAACAAAAGGCGCAACCTTCAAAAACGGACAAATCGCATCAGCAGAAGAAGTAACTATAAACGGCCAGACATACAAAGACGTAACAGATGTGAAGAAAAATGCAGACGGTGGCTATGATATCAAAACTGCTGCAGAAAGCAAACCAAACGCAAAACCTAAATCAATTCCAACAAAGTTTACAAACAAGAATTCTCAAAATGATAAATACGATTCAAATGGCAATTTGATAAGCTCAGAGAAAGGTCAAAGTAGCACAGCAAAGGATGATTCTGGTAAAAATATATTTAGTGCAATAAATTATGAAGGTCTTGAAGTAAGTGAAGACGGAATACATATCGGTGAAGCAGATTCCTTCACTTATGATTCCTCTACATCAACGTTTGCCAAAAACATATTCATACCTTTTGACGGCACTTTCAGGCTTGCATACGCTGACCAGGTCATAATAGACGATAAAATATTCAACAAAGTAAAAGACAGCAAATTCGAATTAGATGCAGGCGAACTGACAAGAGCTAAGATTACTAAGCAAATATTAAACCTTTCTAGCACCACTGGACAAGTGCGCGTAAGCTATATAAATAAGCAATGCTTTTAATTTTACAATGAAAGAACAAAATAATGCTCTTGTTGTATTTCAAGACAAAAAAATACGGAGAATTTGGCATAATGATGAATGGTATTTCTCCATCGTTGATGTTATTAAAGTATTAACAGATAGTCCAACACCTAGGCAGTATTGGGGTAAAATTAAAGATAGAGAATTCAAGACTCTTGAGTTGTCCCCAATTTGGGTACAACTGAAATTGGAAGCAGCTGACGGCAAATATTACAGTACAGACTGCGCAAACACGAAGAATATGTTTAGGCTAATCCAATCAATACCTTCAAAAAAAGCTGAGCCTTTCAAACTGTGGCTTGCCAAAGTAGGATATGAAAGAGTACAAGAGATAGAAAATCCTGAATTAGGCCAAGATAGAATAAAAAACTATTACGAACTTAAAGGATATCCTAGAGAATGGATTGATAAAAGATTAAGAGGTATTGCAATAAGACAAAGTTTGACTGATGAATGGAGATCAAGAGGTGTTAATAAAGAAACAGATTATGCAATACTTACAAATGAGATAAGCAAAGCCACTTTCGGAAAGACTGTGCAAAAGTATAAAGAATTCAAAAATTTGCAAAAGAAAAACCAAAACTTAAGAGACCATATGACTGATTGGGAACTTATACTTACTATGGTAGGCGAAAAAGCAACAACAGACATAACTGTTGCAAAAAACTCAAAAGGATTGCATCAATGCAAAGATTCTGCAAAAGAAGGCGGAGAAGTTGCGCATAATACTCGCAAAGAAATTGAGAAAAAAACAGGAAAACAAATAATATCTAAACAGAAGTATTCAGGATTGATTGAAAGAAAAACAAAAAATAGAAAATAAGTAGAATCAACATAATTATCAAGTCGTCTTCTATTCTTAACAAAACACCCATAAGATTTATAAACTTATAATATATAGAATGTATTAAATATGCTAGAAAACCTTTTGAAAAACACAATTGTAAAAACATCTGCTTTAGCTATTCTAGGTTATGCTGCATTAACTGGTGTAGATGCGACATACAATACAAACATAGTTACAAAACCAGCTTATGCTCAAGAACAGAAAAAGGTTGAAGAAATTACAGAAAAAGAGATTAAAAAGTATATGGCAATGAAAACCTGCGAAGATATTCTTGCAGGCACTGATGTTAAATATGCAACATATCAAGGCAGAGGAAGGACTGATCTGCACAAACTTCTTGAGACAGATAAACCAGCGATGGTATTGTTTTATGGCAATTATGATGATTCAAAAGGAGGTTATTCAAAAAGAGACACAATAATCTTCAAAAAATTAATTGAAAAATATGGTGACAAGATTAATTTTATAGTTTATAATACAGATAAGAATTCAGGCGCAGAAAGGACAAGATATGATGGAGTTGCTACAAGAAATAATCTTTTTGGTGTTAATACATTTAGAATACCTTCAATCGTCATGTTTTCATATTTTGATTTGCTTAAAGGCGAGACTCCAGAAAAGAATGACGGCAAACTAAAGCAGATAGATATATTGAGAGGGGGTCCGGATGCTGATTGGAGAATTCAAAAAGAGTGGCTACCTTTTTTAAAAGATAACTGGGTCAAAGAAAATATAATTAATCCAAACGGAAAATCAGTTTATAGATTTAACAATTCATGTAATGAACAAAAAAAGAATTATTGAATAAATAAAGAAAAAAAAGAGGAGTGTATTAATGAATAAATTAAATAAATTTATATTAATTGTTTTTTTAGTAATTCTTTCTACTAATTTAGTGTATTCTCTTGGCGGCGGTGACGGAGAAGAAAACAAATTCAACCCAGAAACATTCCAAAACGCCATAACCAATCCTGAAGCTACTGCAACAATCCCAGAAGGCGCAACATACACAAGCCCATCAGGAGAAACTTATGAAGGTCCTGGTGAGATGACAGGTGGAAAATATTCTGGCAAAGTTACTCCAAAAGGTTATGAAAATCCTGTAGACACAAAAGGCGCAACCTTCAAAAACGGACAAATCGCATCAGCAGAAGAACTTACTATAAACGGCCAGACATACAAAGATGTAACAGATGTGAAGAAAAATGCAGACGGTGGCTATGATATCAAGACTGCTGCAAAAAGCAAGCCAGATGCAAATACTAAATCAATCACGACCAAATTTATGAACCGAAATTCTAATGATGATAAATATAATAAAGATGGCAATCTGATTAGTTCAGGAAGCGGTCAAAGTAGCACAGCAAAGGATGATTCTGGTAAAAATATATTTAGTGCAATAA
>CAYSVS010000094.1:0-3047 GCA_964434475.1 uncultured Methanosarcinales archaeon | reverse complement strand
TTTCATCACTGATAAGGACGTTCCGGATATTGTGCTGGAGCACAGATTACAGCCGGTTTTAGTGCGGTTCGGTGGTGGACGATTTTCCTGCGCTGTTCAGGATGTGACACATTTTATCGAGATCATCGAATCCGATGGCAGGGATTATGTCAGAGATGTGAGCTTGTTAGTGTAACACGTATATTCCTTGCCTGGAGAGGTAAAACCAGAAAAAGGCAAATGGCATGGCCTCAGGTTGATGAGGCCAGCGAAGCTGTCAAAGAAACAGGTAATAATTGAATGGATGGAGGAGGTAAAACAATGAAACGCGGGAACTGGACAGACAGCGAATGCTATTATGTTTCGATAGTGGACGGCGACCGATTCAACTTGGTAGCAGGGCCCTTTGAAACGCACCGGGAGGCTTTGGACATGGTGGAACGTGCCAGGAAGATCGGAAGCGAGGTTGACTGGAGGTCATGGTTTTACGGATGGGGAACTGTGAAGATGAAAAACGGCTATAGAGAGGGGGCCCTGAACAAACAACTTGATATCTAAGTAGGAACAACAGGCAAGAGTATAATTATAAGCCACTGAAGATGCGTTTCATCCACAAGCCCTCTGGAAATCATAACCAGAGGGCTTTTTTAAGTTTTCTGACAATAGAAAGATAAGGAGGTAATCGAAATGGAAACCATACAAGCATGTGTAAACCAAAGACTGCTGGGTAAAGCAGACAGGCTCTTTACCGGCACCTTACGTGGCAGGATAATTGAGCTCCTGCAGAACGCCCGGCGGGCTGGTGCAACAAAAGTCAGCATCGGAAACAAAGACGGCTGGGTAACAATTAAGGATAACGGCCATGGCATAGGCAATTTTGCCAAGCTTCTGGATCTCGGCGGATCAGACTGGAACGATGCCTGTGAAGCAAGTGAAGACCCCGCAGGCGTTGGTATATTCTGCCTGGCGCCGCGCGAAGTTATCATTCGGTCGAAGGGCAAGATGGCCACCATTACAAAGGATGGCTGGACGAGTGCGCCAATTGAGGTTCTTGATGACCCAACGCCGGTACGAAAAGGCGCTATCCTGCGGTTCCAGGATGAGCCGTGGGAATTGTCGAAAGTGGACATCAACGCCGTCTTTTCCGGTATGCTGGTAATAGTGGATGGAAAACGCTGCCCCATGCTGCCGTTTGTGTCTGGGAATGCCGCCCGTCATCCTGAACTGGGCTGTAAGATAGAAATCATTGAATACGCGCAACTGACCCGGTGGCACAAGTCATGTAGGGGCGACCGATGGTTCATCAATAGGGGGATCGTTAATTTCCACGGACAGTTCGTCACATTCGACTATCACCCGATCAGTGACCACAGGCTGTGCTATCTGGTGGATCTTACAGGTGGGCCAACCGGAATCCGGTTGATGCTGCCGGCCCGAACACGTCTCGTGGAGGACGACGTATACAAGCAACTACTGGCGGCAATCGAGATGGAGGCGTACCGCTACATTGAAAGTAAAGGAGAGCACAAGCTGCCGTACAAGGAATTCCTCCGTGCCAAGGAGCTCGGTATCACGCTTCCCGAGGCAAAGCCAACTTTCGACACAGGGCTGCTTGCTGATACGGAATCTCCGGAACCGGTAGAGGTTGTCATGCCCGAAACCTTCCCCCTGAAGAGTTGCTATCGCTTCGACTCCAAGGCGCAGGGCGCGGATGGTGATGATGTAAATGCACATATCCTGGCGGCGCTCGGTACATTCAAGGATCCCTTCATACCCGTCAGCATCAACTCATTTTACGATGGTTATTCCTGGGCCATGTTGCCGACAATCGGGAAAGTTGAGGTGAAACTCGGCAATAAGCTTTACAGTGAATGCCTGTGGTCAGGTGAACTGACCTGCGTGGGCGAGTTGAGCATTACTGTACATACCAGTGACAGCAAAGTCTTCTCCTCTCCTGTCTGCATGGCCAAAGCGCCGCTTTCATTGAAAACCAAGCCATGTTGGACGGATGATCACATCATGGTCACAGCTCAAGCACAGAATCGCCTCCAATCTTATGAGATCTGGTATCATCTGGGCGGCTGGTATGAAGATGGGGATACCTACGATACGCAACTATTCGCCTTTGAGGAAGACCTCAACCGATTTTGGGCGAACCTCATCGGCCCGGATGAGCAACTCCGTCAGAACATCATTACACTGCTAAGTCACATCTCGCCCGATTGGACAGCAACTCATGTCTACTCTGACGGCAGAGTCAGGATGGAGCATAAAGACGGCAGCGTAAAAACAATGCAGCCACCCATGACTGTAGCGAATGATGCCTAATCTCAGGCCAACAACGAACCTCGTTTCAGTAAGCCCGTAAATAAGGGTATCCCGATGAATCGGGTATGACTGCCTGGCTTCGCGTACTCTCCGATACCGAAAAGGTGATCCGCCGGGTTCTTACCGGCGCCGTGCCCGAAACTGAAAGAGAGGAGGTGAATCATGCGGCGATTTAAAGGCTTTTCCATCCAAAAAGAATCCTTTTCTGATATGCACACAGCCGGTCGGTTCAACCCGTGTCTTGAAATCGTTTTCCGGGATAGAATCGGCCTGCATGTCCATAAAATTGCGGCAGGCTATTCCGATGACATCCATGTTTACCGGGAAAACGGCCGGATCTTTGTTCTGAGCAAAAACGACCGGCTCGGGTATATCGGTCTCGAGGTGTTTGGGAGCAGGGAAACGACCGGTGAGGTTTTCGTCGAATCCCATGATGTCGAAAGCCACGTCGGCCGGTACGATCTCGCGCCGTTTACCATTATTCGCAGGCTCGAAGATTATGTAAGTTAACGCACAACCAATGGAACACTTTTTGAAACGCCCTTCCGGTTTCATGCCGGAAGGGTTTTTTTATTCAATCCAAACAGAAAGGAGAAGCGTCATGAATTTGAACGACTACTTGAAAGCAGGCTATCCGTGTCTTTATGTCTCGACCATCGAACCCTTGAGGGCCACCGCAAGCGTCAAAACAGACGGCTGGAATTCCTATTCCTGGGATTGCCTGCGGGGCGTGATCGACC
>CAYSVS010000093.1:0-3058 GCA_964434475.1 uncultured Methanosarcinales archaeon | reverse complement strand
AATGTGCAATTAATCTAAAAAGCTAAGCTAAACAGCAATTATGCAAAGTTCTCTTGATTTTTTGAATACTGGGCTGGTCTTGATTTGATTATTTTTTTTGATGCAAATCAAAAGAATTAACAATATTAAACTCACGAATGATCGCATCTAATCAAAGGTGTTTATGGTTAAAAAATTAAGATTTGATTAAAACTTATTGGCGCATTGGACAGTTTACTTTGTCCAGTGTATACCTTTTGAATTTTAGTGTTAGAGGTTGTGTACTCTGGTTTGATATGTGCACTGGACACACTGGACAACTGCGTGTGAGCTATATAAAAGATAAAATATAACTTTTTAGAAAATGATCAGAAAAACCTTTCTATTCCTGCCAGGAATACAAAGCAAGAAAGAAAAAAACATCAGGGATCAAGGTATTTGTAATTGGAATGCATTTCTTGATGCAAAGCAAATAAAAGGCATAAGCGCAAAAAGAAAGATATTCTATGATAATATAATATTAAAAGCAAAAAAAGCGCTGTATGAAGAAGATATGCTTTGGTTCAAACAGCATTGGCCGACAACAGAAACCTGGCGTTTATATGAACATTTCAAGGAAGAATGCTGTTATGTTGATATTGAAGGTAATATAACTCTGATAGGAATATTCGACGGATACGAGACAAAGACAATGATAAATAACATCAATTTTGACAAAAGATTGCTGAAAAAAGAGTTAAGTAAATACAAACTTATAATAACATATAACGGAAGCGCATATGATCTACCTAAATTAAACAAATATTATGATTTCTTACCTGATATTCCTCATATAGACTTGAAGCACGTCTGCAGGCGTGTTGGCCTTGTAGGAGGGCTAAAAGAGATTGAAAAGAAATTAAGCATAGAAAGACCTTATCATCTATATGGAAGTGCTGCAGACTGCTACAGAGCATTTTTAGCCTCTGGCAGAAAAGAATATCTTGAAGGATTGGTTGAGTATAATGAAGAAGATACGATAAACCTAAAGCCCATAACAGGGTATTGTTATTCAATTTTAAGCGCTAAAAACAAATAACTTTAAAAAGGAAGACTTGTTTCACTAAAATATTGGAAGCGTTTTAACTGTTTCTGATTAAAAAAAATAAAATGGTTGATTACAAAATAGTTAAGTATTGCAGAATGTGTAAGAAGAGATTTGTAGTTAGAAAAGGAGAATCTAAGATTAACTATTGTGAAGAGTGTCAATCAAAATTTAATGATTCGGAGGAATGAAAAATGAATGGAAAAGTGAAATTTTTTGACAATACAAAAGGTTTTGGCTTTATTATCGGAGAAGACGGTAAAGAGTATTTTGTACATATAAGCGGCTTGAATGAAGGCGCTGTAATAAATGATGATGATGAAGTAACTTTTGATGTTGAGCAAGGAGATAGAGGACCAAAAGCTGTTAATGTAAAAAAAGCAGAAGAAGGTTCTGAAGAAGAACCCCAAGAGGAAGCTTCAGAAGAAGAATCTTCAGAAGAAGAATCTTCAGAAGAAGAATCTTCAGAAGAAGAATCTCAAGAGGAAGCTTCTGAAGAAGAACCTAAAGAGGAATAAATCCTATTTTTTTTATTTATTATTATTTAATAAGCAAATCTTTAAATATTACTTTATTCTAAAATTTTATCATGAAAATCAACGTAGGATCAAACAATAAAGTAAAAGTTGATGCTTTAAAGGAATTAACTCAAGACTATTCTATTCTGAATGATGCTGATATCAGTCCTGTGTCTGTAAAGTCTAATGTTTCTGAACAGCCTAAAACAATGGCTGAGACAATACAAGGTGCGATAAACAGAGCAAGAAATGCCTTTGATAACTGTAGTTTGAGTTTTGGTATAGAAGGCGGTATAACCCAAATACCTAATACTAAATCAGGATATATGAATTTTTGTGCCTGCGCAATATTTGACGGAAACGAGATACATCTTGGAATAAGTTCTGGATTTGAGATACCTAAACAGATAGTAAACCATATTTTTGAAAAAGATTCCTGCTTAGGCAAGGCTTATAATGAGTTAGGATTATCAAAAAAATATGATCTTGGATCAGATGAAGGCGCTGTTGGTCTGCATACAAAAGTAAGAGTAAACAGGAAAGAATATACTAAACAAGCGATAATTATGGCTTTGATACATCTGGATAATTAGAATTCTCCTGGGTTTGAGCTAAGATATACTACAAAATTACCTATCAATGCTGTAAGTATAAGCAGCCAATTATTGCTGTAGCTTGTCGCACAAAATAATCCTACAGCACTGCCTAATACAGTAAACCTGAATTGATTCAACAATTTGTCTTTTGTATTTGATAAAATCTTTGAAAATATAAACATTAATAATATCAATACAGAAAGCACTAGATTGTTATAATTATAACCTAAAGCAAAACTGAAAATTATAGCTCCTGTTGTTATCCATACAATGTCTATAGCTTGGCCAGTTTTAGTATATTTTGGAATCAGCTTGAAAGGCAATAAGCTGGGAATATTTCTTCCAAGTTCATATTTGAAAAATATGTTTATGGTCAACAATACTATTATTACAAGAAATATGAAAAATGTGTGGTAGCCTCCTCCTACATATACCCATAGATCATATAATTTAAGGATTATAAACATCTGGAATGCAAGTATCCAAAACCTTGTAGTGTTCATAATGCTTAGAAATATCTATTTTATTTTTAAAATTAATTGGTCTTAAGAAAATAATGAGAGGGAGGGGATACAAGAACCAACCTTTTGAACAAGCCAAAACGTTGACGAAAATTCTGTACGTTTCACTCTGTTCAACAGCACTAATTAACTAAGAATATGATGAGAGGGAGGGGATTCGAACCCCCGGACCCACTAAGGGACAGGATATCTTCACCTCAAGATGAAGTGTCCTTGGTGCTTAAGTCCTGCGCATTTGACCAGACTCTGCAACCCTCTCGTATAAAAAATTGGAAAAATACTGTATTTATAAATGTTTTTATAACTACTGGAGTTGTGCAGATTTTTCTAAAAACCGAAAAAATTAGGTAGTTGAACACT
>CAYSVS010000092.1:0-3511 GCA_964434475.1 uncultured Methanosarcinales archaeon | reverse complement strand
CTTTATTGTTTTCAGTTATTATTGGAATGATTGCTGGAGCAATTCCAGCTTATAGAGCATCAAAACTAAATCCAGTTGATGCGTTAAGGTATGAGTGAGATTTAGGTTTAATGAGATAAAAATGGAAAAAAATGAATATGTAAAAATACAAAAAAGTATATATGAAATAGGGTGTTAGTTAATGGAAATTTCAGTCATAATTCCTGCCTATAATGAAGAAAATCGAATAGAACCTACAGTAAAGAGAGTCATCTATTATTTAGAACATAACTTTGATAAGTATGAGATTATTGTTGTAGATGATTGTTCTACTGATAATACACATAATATTGTTTCCAAATATAAAAAAAACAATGTTAAAATCTTAAGAAATAAAAAAAATAAGGGGAAAGGTTATTCTGTTAAACGTGGAATATTAGATGCAAACTATTCTTTAGTGTTATTTTCAGATAGTGATTTGGCTACACCAATTGATGAATTAGGAAAATTTATGAATTATATTCGAGAGTACGATATAGTCATCGCTTCAAGAAATTTGAAAGATTCTGATCTAAAATTAAAACAACCCTTATACAGGCAATTGATGGGGAAAATCTTTCCATTATTAGTCAATTTGATAGCTTTAAGAGGTTTTAAGGATACCCAATGCGGTTTCAAATTATTTAAGACTAATATAGCAAAGAAAGTTGTTTCATTGCAAACTTTTGATGGATTTTCATTTGATGTTGAGATATTATTCATTGCCAAAAAATTAGGTTATAAAATAAAAGAAGCACCAGTTGTCTGGATTGATAAAAAAGGCAGCAAAGTAAGTCCGATAAAAGACAGTATTAAAATGCTTGTTGATTTATTCAAAATTAGATATAATGACCTAATAGGCAAATACAAGGTGAGATAAAATGCAAGTAAAATTATCAATAATATTGCTTGTTGCTTTTTGTGCATTATTAGGGGCGACAGGACAAATATTCTTCAAATTAGCTTCAAAAAACTTGAATTTTGAGATTGTATCTTTATTAACTAACTGGAAATTATTTTTAGGCTTATTTTTTTACGGAATTGCTACTATCCTTTTTGTATTCGCGCTAAAACAAGGAGATTTATCAATCTTATATCCTATCATTGCAACAAGCTACATTTGGGTAACATTTTTTTCAATTGTTTTCTTAAAAGAGGCATTTCCATTGTATAAATGGACAGGAATATTACTAATATTACTCGCTGTGGGGATAATTACAAAATGATTAAGAAATTACTCAGATATATTAAAGAAAATAGGTTAATCCTTATCATATTTATTGTTGCTACTTCTTTTTTTATCTATCAGCACTCTGTAAATCTATCTTGGGATTTCAATTCCTATGTCCTTAATGCGAAATATTGGTTTGCGAATGGAAATTATTTTGAGCCATTAAGACCGCCTTTAATGCCTTTTATTATAGGTTTGTTTAGTTTTGTTGGATGGAGAGCTTCAGAATTTATCTTCATTATTTTAACATCATTCCTATTTATGTATTCGAGTGCTAGATTAGCAAAAAGTATTAAATTTAACCATATTGCATTTTATGCCATTAGTCTTAATCTATATGTACTTAACAATGGTTTGATTAATGGCACAGAATTATTATCTCTTGTTTTTTTAGAGCTTTTTTTGGTTTTTTTAATAGAAAATAAACCTGTTTCAGGTTTGTTTTTAGGGTTAAGCGCATTATCAAGATATACGGGACTGGCTCTTTTTCCCCTTATTTTTCTACATTTAAAAATTAAGCAAATATTAAAAAGCCTGCTATTATTCGGAATAGTAATCTCACCATGGTTTATCTACAACTACTACAAGTTTGGTAATTTTTTCACAAGCATTGCAGATCAGTATGCCAATAATATCCTTTATAGAGATTATTTAATTCAACCTATGCAATTATCACACTTGTTACAAGTTCAAAATATTTTAATCCCCTTTTTCTTAATAGGGATATTGATTATAGCATATAATTTGTTAATTCATCTCAAAACTTTAAAAGATTATAATTTAAAATCTTTATTGAATCTTATCAGTAAATTAAAAATAGAGATAATCATGTTCTTCTTGTTATTTTATTCTATATATAGTTATGGCAACATTCCAATGAAAGATGCAAGATATCTTTTTAATTTGATTCTACCGACATTCTACTTTGCTTATATAGGTTTGCGCTACATGGTCAAAAAGATAAAATGTAACAAAAATTTATTGATTTCAATTGCAGTTATAATTTTTATTGTTAATATTTCTATTACATTGATTCAAATGCCTAATAAGGAATACGATACGCCCAACATTTATAATTCTGCAATAAATAAATTAGATGACCTGAATTTTTCAGATTGCTCAGTAACATCCAATTTGTGGGTGATGTTAAATTATCTAGACAGACCATCTCTGCCGCTTCAGCGAATTGAATTGTTAAATTCTAGCATTGAGGCAGGTCAAATCATTATTTTATTTAAACAATCTAGCGGTTTAGATTATGTTCATGATGAATCTTTTATAAAATCATTACCTGTGATTTATGAAGATAATAGCTATATAATCCTAGGGACTGATAAATGTCTTCCAATAAGATCTTTTAAAACCACTTATTTACAACAGCTTAATAATGTGATATTTGATATGCATGGATATCATATAAATAAGAATCCTTGTTTTACTTTGTTTCATGAGTCGGAATTTATGGAAAAAGCATGCAATTTTCTAAACTTTAATGGATACGAAATAGACGAATATAGGGTTATGGAATGAAGCTCTTATTGATTAGCAATCTGGATTCTAATATCCATATAAAACAAAAAGAATCATGTCATTCCATTTATTTTAATATTAAATATGCTAATATAGAATAAACTAATACAGGATTGAAGCTAAAACTATGATACCTATTTTACAATGAATCTAAAAGATATAAAAAGACTTATTTAAGATTGCACTCGCATCTTGCCTAAAACCTTTTAGCCAGACTCTTTTTATGCCAGATAATAGCTACAGCAAAAAACAAAACAGTAAATCCTGAAAGGACCAATAAGTTAATGAATGGAGGAAAATAACTAATGCCTTCGACAGAGTATCTTGCTATGTCTGTATAATATGTTAGAGGAGAAATAAATGAAATAAATCTGCTTGCACCAGGCATTTGGCTGAGAGGAATAAACACTCCGCTTATGAAAATTAAAGGAAATTTTATTAGAGAAGACAGCATCATTATGTTGGACGGTTTATCAGTTGGTGGTGCAGATAAGACTAGCCCAAATGCTGAAAAACAAAAAGAAGCCAAGACTGTACCTATCAGCAGACTTAATGTTATAAACCCTGTTCCCAATAAAGCAATTCCTAACAAGAAGACAAATGCAGTTATAAAGAGTCCAAATAAAAATGATGCCAATATGTCTCCAAAAATAATTGCCCACAAAAATATAGGAGCCGAAACAATCCTTTCAAAGGTTTTTGTACTTGTTTCTGTTGGTGCTATCGCTGGAC
>CAYSVS010000091.1:0-3568 GCA_964434475.1 uncultured Methanosarcinales archaeon | reverse complement strand
TATCAAGTAGATATATAGAGTTTACGTTTTTGCTAATTTTGCAAAGTTCCCTTAATGATCTTGAACACAAGTCTAATTTAAAAAGCAAGATACAAGGCAAAAACAAATTTTTTTCATTGAATATGGATAATAAAGATATAATCAAACAAACACCAATATTCCTCTCAAAATGCAGAAATATAATTATACAACTAAAATAAATAGAAAAAAATAAGAGAAAAAATCTAAGCTCCATCCAATGGCACTTCTTCACCTTTCTGCTCTGGCGCATGCAAGAATTGAGCAGCATCTGCTTTCAAGGCTTCAACCTTGTTCAATTTTTCCCAAGGAAATTCCTCCCTGCCAAAATGACCATAAGCTGCTGTTTTTCGGAATATTGGTTTTCTTAAATCCAATTCTTTTAAGATGTTGGCAGGCTTTACCGGAAAGTGCTTTCTTACTAGCTCAGATAATTTATCCTCGTCAAGCTTCGCAGTACCAAAACAATGCACTAAAACAGACATAGGGTCAGCAACACCGATTGCATAAGCCAACTGCACTTCACATTTATCAGCCAATCCAGCTGCAACTATGTTCTTTGCAATATATCTTGCAGCATAAGCTGCTGATCTATCAACCTTACTTGGATCTTTGCCTGAAAAAGCTCCGCCGCCATGGCTTCCATGTCCGCCGTAAGTATCGACGATAATTTTCCTTCCTGTCAAACCCGCATCAGCATAAGGTCCTCCTCTGACAAATTTTCCGGTCGGGTTAACCCAAAACTTGGTGTTTTCATCCAGCCATTTACCGCAAACAGGCTTGATGACTTTCTCGATTATCTCTGCTTTAATATTATCATGTGTAATATCATCATCATGCTGTGTTGATATCAATATCGCATCTGCCCTGATAGGTTTGCCGTCTTCATACTCTATAGTAACTTGGCTTTTTCCATCTGGTCTGATCCAGGATATTTCTCCTGCTTTCCTTACGTCAGCCAACTTTTTAGTCAGTTCATGAGCTAACTTGATAGGCAGAGGCATGTATGTTTCTGTTTCGTTTGTTGCATAACCAAACATCATACCTTGGTCTCCTGCACCTTGCTCTGCTGAATCTTTGCCTTCATACTTTTCTTCATTAACACCCTGCGCTATGTCTGGGCTTTGTTCAGATATAGCTGTCAATACACTACAAGTTTCATGCTCTATTCCATATTCTGCTTTTGTATAGCCTACTTCCTGGATAGTTTTTCTTACAACCTTAGGAATATCAACATATGCTTTTGTTGTCAATTCACCGCAGACCAGCACCATACCTGTCTTTGTTACTGCTTCGCAAGCAACCCTTGACATAGGATCTTCTGCTAAGCAAACGTCTAGTATAGCATCAGATATCTGATCGCAAAGTTTGTCTGGATGTCCTTCTGTAACTGATTCAGAAGTAAAATAATATTTTCCTTTCTTCATTTTCGAACCTCCAGTGAAAAAATGAAACTTAAAAATCTTGATGAAGATTTTTTTGTTTCATACATATCACCTTATTTAACTTACTAGTTGCGATTCAAAATTCCACATATATAAATATTGTTACTTAGAATATTCTGATTGGAATAAAAAACTGCAATTTCTCATCATCATGAAAATAGAGATAAAATATAAGCAAAAAAGATTACTTTTTTAAGTATGGTTCCTCTTACAAACATAAAATGGACACAGATTATTTCGAACAATACCTAATTAAAGATTTATTCAAAGAATTGTTTAGAAATATGACGCAGAATAGAGAATTAAGGACATTTCAAGAAAATAGAAATATTGAAGAATTGATCGAAGACATTAAATTAGAATATGATAATGATTTTCGAAATACAATAAACATCTATACTACTGCACCTTCTTTAGGTATAAGCAAAGATTTTATGGGAAAATTAAAAGATCAATTTAGAGATCAGGAAATAGATGGCATAATACATATAATGCCTGCAAAATCAGCAAGAAAAAATTTAGAAGATGTAGTCAATATATTAAAAAACTCTGACAAGAATAATCTGCTTGATTACGAGACATTAAACTTAGAAGAAGACAAAGGCGAAGCAGTAATATACAGCATATGTGAAAATAAAGAAGATTTTTTTGAAAAAAACAAAAATATCCCATTTAGCTTCAGATGGATGTGTGATAACATAGGTTGGAACTTAAAAGTCAAACATTCAGAAGACCGTCGAGAGTTAGCAACTCATTCAAGAACAACACAAATTCAAAATAATAACTCTTTATCTACCAAAAAAGAAATCAGGGAATATGAACAAGAATTCGTACAATTATTAGGTATGGGAGGATGCGGAGAGGTAGGAAGATCTGCTTTCAGGTTCAAGTTTCCAAAAGGGATTAACTTATTGATAGATTATGGCGTTTCATTCTCTCGAAATGAAGAAAAACAATATCCTTTATCCGAACTCATAGATATCGAAAAGCTTAATTCTGTAATAATCACTCATGCTCATGCTAATCATTTAAGCGCTCTTCCAAAACTATTCGAACAAGGTTATAAGGGCAAAGTATACATGCAAAAGTTCAACAAAGACATAATTCCAATAATGCTTCATGACTATCATAAAGTTTTCAGCATGCAAAATGAAAGTTTCATACCTTATGAAAAAGAAAGCATAGATAGAGTTCTCAAAAATATAGAATACGTAGATTATGAACAAGAGATTGAAATCGAACCAGGAATCACTGCAAAATTATTAAATGCTGGACATATCATAGGAAGCAGTATGGTTGAGATAAGATACAAGGATTTCAACATACTATACACTGGAGACTTCAATAAGCAGAATACAAATATGCTTAAAGCTGCAGAGATTGGATCTCAACATACAACAATAATCAGTGAATCAACATATGGGAACTTCAATGATTCAATGACTTTCTCTGAACTTAAAAAATCACTAATTAGTGAAGTGAATGAAACTATCTCTAAAGACGGCACAGTAATAATACCTGCATTTGCATTAGGAAGATCTCAAGAAGTAATATATACATTATTGGAACAAGAACCAAATTACGATATTTATATAGATGGAATGATAAAAAAAATAAATCCTATTGTACAAAACATATTAGACAATGAAAAAAGTGATGTTCTTATGAATCCTGGCAAAAACCTGTTGAAAAACAAAAGACTCAAGATTGTAAATTCAAAAGAAAGAGATCAACTCACGAAAAATAAGGATCCAAAAGTAATCGTAACAACAAGCGGAATGTGTATGGGATTAGCAGAAAATTACATAAAAAATACTATTGAAGATGAAAAAAACAAGATCATTCTTGTAGGTTATCAAGCATACGGCACTTTAGGAAGACAGTTATTGCAAATATCAAGAACATCAAATGTCAAATTCAGCGATAACTCTCAAAAACAAATGTATGCTAAGATAGTTAAAAATCCATTATCAGCACATGCTCAAGCTCACGATTTACGAGGAATCTTGTTCAGAGAGCCTAAACAGATTGTTCTGGTCCATGGAGAACCAAAAGTGTGAAATTCGATAATTCTGCAAAATTTATTTGATCAAGTTGGTTTATAA
>CAYSVS010000090.1:0-3689 GCA_964434475.1 uncultured Methanosarcinales archaeon | reverse complement strand
CCTGACTTCCGCACATTTAAAAAATGAAGAAAAAAATAGCTGGGAACCCGCATAAACACTATATTTGTATTTTTGGTCAGGGTGTCCCAGGGTGAAAAAGTGTTTTTAAGAAAGAAAAAGAACAAAAGCGGGAAAATAAGTGTACAGATAATAGATAAGAGTACGGGGAAGTATAAAGTACTGAAAACGATAGGTTGTTCATCGCATCCTGAGCAGTTAGAAAGATATATAAAAGAAGGCAGAGATTGGATAAAGAGCAAATTAGCACAGTTAGAAATAGATTTTGTAGAAGAGAAGAAACAAATAGACGGGTTGTTGAATAACATAGAACAGATAAACATAAAAGGAACTGAACTTTTAATAGGCAAGATATACGAGGAAATAGGATTTGATAAGATAGAAGAAGAATTACTAAAGCAACTGGTAATGTCGAGAATATGCTTTCCTGTAAGCAAGCTAAAAACTACAGAATATCTATAC
Source organism: uncultured Methanosarcinales archaeon (assembly GCA_964434475.1). Taxonomy (GTDB): domain Archaea; phylum Nanobdellota; class Nanobdellia; order Woesearchaeales; family CAYSVS01; genus CAYSVS01. Next base: position 3,209 of record CAYSVS010000090.1, on the reverse strand, counting down.
AGATATCATTGTATAGAAATAGATGTAGATAGAATATACAGATATTTAGACAAATTAATAAAGCACCAGAAGGAAAGAATACAGCAGTTAAGCTATGAACATACGCTAGAAATATTATCAAGCAATATTAGGGTCAAGTCTTTTTTTGTGTGTAAAAATAAAATTTCTCATAGTATCACGCAACAGTTTTGTATGAGATTTTATTATCATCTGTTATCTCAGGTACCATCAGCTTTCGCAAATGGAGTAGCTGAGTTAAGTCAAGTTCGCTCATCGTTATCTTTCGCCATTTCTTAGCAGCTCTAATCAATACAGAAAAGACTAATCCAATCGCTCCTTTCTCGTTTATATGTTGAGGTATGATCTTAGTCCTTCGCTTCTCCTCAACGAACGCACGCTCTATTAAATTTGTAGTTCTGATGTATTTTTGATGCCCCTCAGGATATTTCAAATGCGTTAAACAAGCATTCAGGTCATCCATAAAGCACTTTATCATTGATGGATATACATCTGCATAGTTCTTTATGAATTTCTCCGACAATACGTCTGCAGTATCCCTGTCTGGTGCGTAATATATCGAATGTATTTCGTTCTTTATCTTTGTCTGCGAATCTTGTGGTATTTTTGCAAGCAGATTACGCATCTTATGTGCTATACAACGCTGTCTCTCTGCCCTCGGAAATGATTCAGTTATTGCTCTTATTAACGCCTGCGAACCATCGCTGACGATCAATAGCGGTTGTCTTAAACCACGATTGAGCATATCCTCGAAAAATACATTCCAGCTGTCTGTCTTTTCCTTATCTGCTGCCATTATGTGCAATAGTTGCTTCGTTCCGTCAGAGCATATCGCCCAGCAGCAAAAGATCGCCTGCTTGTTTGTGTACTGTTTTACCGATTCATATACTGCATCTACATACATATATACTACATCATAGTTCGACAGATCCCTCGATGCAAATTCCTCATAATCCTTATACAGCTTGCTTGACATCTGGCTGACACTACTTCTTGATAGAAGAGCTTTCCCTTGGTCATCCTGGAATGTTTCTTCTATATCACGTGTAGATAATCCTCTTACGTAGCTTTCTAACGCTATATGCTTTAGTTTCTCTTCTATTACATTCAGACGCTTCATTATCTGGCTCTCAAATGGTGTTTCATTTCCCCGTACTCTTGGTTTTATCAGATTCAGCACACCTTCAGCTGTTTTATATCTTTTTGGCTGATAACCGTTCCTGTAGCCACGAAAATCATCTGGGGTATGTTCATACCAACCTCTACCCAGAAAGTCGCTCATTTCACTCTCTAAAGCTTCCTGTGCTATCTTTTCTGTTGCTGTTATTATTAGCTCTGCCATCAGATTCTCTTTCTCTGATAATAGTATCTCTTCCAATATCTTGGTTAATTGGTCAGAAGGTTTTAATTTGCATTTCATGGTATTGCTCCTTGTTTTGTTATTAAATTCAATTTCAAATATAAAACTTTGGAGTGATACCTTTTTTATTTTTTACACAAAGATATGGACTTTACCAATATTAGTATATTGTTCTATGATGTAACAACACTATACTTTGAGATCAACAAAGAGGATGAACTACGAAGGACTGGATTTTCAAAAGACGGCAAACATCAAAATCCACAAATAGTACTTGGCTTACTTGTAAGTATAGAGGGTTATCCTTTAGCATATGAGGTATTTGAAGGCAACAAATTTGAAGGTCACACGCTAATTCCAGTAATAGAATCCTTCAAATCAAAGTATAAAATCAATTGCATAACAATTATAGCAGATTCTGGCTTGCTATCAAGCAAGAATATAAAGCGGTTACAAGAGAAAGGCAATGACTTTATTCTTGGGGCAAGGATCAAGTCCGAAACAAAAGCAATAAAAGAGAAGATACTAAATTTAGAATTAAAAGATGGAAAAAGCAAGATAATAGAAAAAGATAATAACATTAAATTAATAATCAGTTATAGCAAGAGCAGGGCAAAGAAAGACAAGAAAAATAGACAAAAAGGTTTAGCAAGACTTGAAAAACAAATTAAATCAGGCAAGCTTACGAAAGCAAATATAAACAAGCGTGGATATAACAAATATTTAACAATGGAAGGAGAGACTAAAGTAAGCATAGACAAAGATGCTTATCATGAAGATGCTAAATGGGATGGTCTGAAAGGATATTATACTAATACAGAATTGACAAAAGAAGATGTAATAAGCAATTACAAGCATTTATGGAAAATAGAAAAGGCATTTAGGATATCTAAGACTGATTTAAAGATCAGACCGATATATCATAGACTTGAGCACAGAATAGATGCACATGTTTGTATATCTTTTATGGCTTATAAAGTTTACAAAGAAATCGAAAGGCAGCTCAAAATAAAAAAATTAAACTGGAGCCCGGAAAAAGCTATCAATATTGCTAAAACAATTTATTCTATCAAAATAGTTTTACCTTTGAACAAAGATATTCTTGATAAAATCATTATAACTAACGAAGATCAAAAGTTATTAATTGATACTTTTAATCTTATCTAGTTGTTTGGGTGTCCCAGTGCGGAAGTCAGGAGAAACATTAAAAAGCAAAACAATTGATATTAGTTTTAATAAGTGTATCATGATCTTTAATTTAAAAAATATTCTAATTTTTAATTATTATTGAAGAATAAACGGCAAAATTATTTGAAATTCAATATTTGCAAATTACAATCCCGCATCCACCTGCAAACTGATGTGGCGTGTCGGGGCAAGATTGCCAACCATTTCTGTGTAATAATAATCCAGAAGATTTTTTGCATTTATAGTAAATCTGAGTGGAAAACCCGTAATTTCTTCTGAATTCCAGATGATTCTTGCGTCCAGTACGTGTGTGTCAACCAGAGCATCTGCATCCGGTATGTATATAAGCAAGCGATTATCTACGTTTTCCATCTTTGATATGAATCGATAATCTGTCTGTACCTCAAATTGTCCGATTGGTATATATAATCTGTTATACCATAAATATTTAGATCTGTACTTCAATGTTTCATCAAGTGTTAAGTCCCGGGGGTCCATGGCGGTTAGTGAGGTCTCTAATCCGATAGCTCCAAAAAGCAAAGTCTTGATGTCCAGTTCAGCACCTATGATCCTGGCTGAAGTAACATTCTGGAATTTTATTATTGCTGAATTCTGTTGTGTGTCAAAAGATGGTTCGATCCTG
>CAYSVS010000089.1:0-3701 GCA_964434475.1 uncultured Methanosarcinales archaeon | reverse complement strand
CCCGATTTTATTCCTATTTATGTATTCATGGCTCAGATTTATTTTCATAAAAATCCAATAATGGCTAAGTATTATATCGAAAACGGAATGAATGAGTTAGATAATGCGGATGATATGCCTGAAGAAATAAGAAAGAAGATGAAAGATATGCTTGAAACTGCTATCAAAAATATAGGTGATAAAAAATGATGATGGAGCCGTTTGATCTAAGATTTGAAGATATTGCTAAAAAAGAGACAAGGTGCATAATTCTGCCAGAAGACTCAAAATACAAGCTTCCTAGAGGCGAGTATTTTTTTGTCGAAAGCTACTGCAATGATCCAGAATGTGATTGCAGAAGGGTATTTCTTAATGTTGTGCACAATAATGATATAATAGCAACTATTGGTTTTGGCTGGGAACCTTTATCGCATTATAAGGATTGGATGGATGAAGAGCATGCCAAAGACCTTAAGGGACCTGTTCTTCAGACAGAAGGTTCAAACACTAAATATGCTAAAGAAGTATTAAAGCTTTTCAAAGATATTTTGCTTGAAGATGATATTTACATCAAAAGGCTGAAACAACATTATGAGATGTTTAAAGAACATATAAAAGAGAATGGTGATGCAGCTGAAACAGATCTTGAAGGTGGATTTTCTGCTGAAGAGATGAAAATAGTTTCTTTGTTAGATGAAGCAAGATACCATAGGAATGCAACCTGTGATGACAAAAAAGCAATCAAGATATGCGATAAGATTCTTGAGATAGATGAGAACAACAGAGATGCGATGCTGATAAAAGCAGGAGCTTTAGGCCAGATCGGAAAAAATAGGGCATCACTTGAGTTGATCGAGCAAATAATAGAAATATGGCCCGAACATTGGGAAGCTTATTATCTCAAAGGATTGAGATTATTTAATAAAAATGAAAGAAAAGCAATGCAGTTATTTAAAAAATCCCTTGAAAAAGAAGAAAGATTTGACAATCTGGTTTCAGCTGCACAGCTTGCATATTTTATGGGAAAAAGTAACTATCAAGAATATCTTGATAAAGCAAAAGAGTTAGAGCCAGAAAGATTTGAAAGTTTTATGAAAACTTGCTGGACATATGATTTAAACTAAAAGGTGGCTATAAAAATGGTCGAAGAAAAAAAGATTCAGTGATTGGCATTCCCTACTATACTGAAGCTGACTGGATGGTACAATGCCAAAACAGTGTCGATGATTCTGGATTTAAAAACTATGAAGAGATGAAACACCACACTGAAAAGCTAAAAAAAGATATGATCTCTCAAGGGCATAATGTGGTGGATGTTCAGATAAATGTAGCTGAAATGCATGAATACTTTGAGAAAAAAGGGATAAAGAACAATAGCAGCAACAGGAGCAGATACGTTGCTGAAATTTTGAGAAGCAAAGATGAACATAAAACAAAAAGAAAAACATGAAAAATCTTTAGATTTAACTTTAAGCCTATTTAAACAAGGAAAATCTATGCCTGAGATTGCTTACAAAAGAAAACTTGCTTTTTCTACTATTGAAAGCCACCTAAGAAGACTTTTAGAAGATAACAAGATAAAATTATCTGAATTATTAGACCAGAATAAAATCAAAATTATTGAAGAGGCAGCTATTAATTGCGATTCTCTCAAAGAGATAAAAGAAAAACTCCCAAAAGACATTGGCTATGGTGAAATTAAATATCTTCTGACTGCACGAGGTAGACTAAAGCAGAAAAAGAAAACTGCAATTGACAAAGCAATCAATGAATATATTGGAAACTACTGTTCCAGAAAATGCTTTAATCATCCGGAAATTATTGGGGATTGTTCTAAGAAATTTGATGTGCTTAGAAAAACGATGAGCACAGTTGAGATATCTTTCAAAGAATTCAATATCATGATGAAGAATGGAAGTATAAAAGTTTGTAAACTCACTTATGATGACAGGATACGCTATGTCTCTTGGAAACGTCTTGAATATCTTATGAACAGAAATACAGATTTTTGGGATTTGAAGGATAAAGAAAATGGCTCAGACAAAACTATTCATATTTAGAGAAGATACGCCAGAATACGGCAAAGATGAATATATAAAACATAAACATATTAAAGAAAAAACAATTCTTTCAAAGCAATACCAGATAGATATTGCAAAAAGTGCATGTTCTGCAAACACGGCTGTTATCCTACCCACAGGATTAGGAAAGACAATAATTGCCTTTTTAGTTATTGCTAAAATCCTGCCAAAAAAGACATTATTCCTAGCTCCAACAAAGCCATTAGTGATGCAACACTATGAAAGCTGCAAGAAATTTATCAATATAGATGAAAATAAAATTACAATGCTTTCTGGAAGCATCTGCCCTAAAAAAAGAAAAAAATTATTAGAAAAAGCTATAATCATCATCTCCACACCTCAAACTATCAAGAATGATCTTGAAAATAAGCTTTACTGCCTAGATGATTTTGGACTTGTAATTTTTGATGAGATGCATAAAGCTGTAGAGAATTACGCTTATGTTGAGATTGCTAAACAGTTTAAAAGTCTAATCTTGGGCCTAACTGCTTCTCCTGGCTCAAGAAAGAAAAAGATAAACCAAATATTTGAGAACCTTAAGATAAAGAATGTAGAAAGTAGGTCTGAAGATGACGCCGGTGTTAAGGAGTATATTAAAGATATTAGGATTAATTGGATTAAAGTGCCTATGGATGAAGATTTAAGAAGGATTCAAAAGCCACTATATGATCTTTTTCTTGAAAAGCTGGCAAAGCTCAATAAATTAGGGATACTTACTTTCAAAAAACCAAACCACATATCAAAAAAAGATATACTCGGAGCAAGGATGAGCATAAAGAACAGATTTGGAAGGACACCTTATGCTTTTGCAACATATAATAACCAATCTGTATTACTGCAAACATACCACTGCCTTGAGCTTATCGAAACACAGGGGGTTGAATCTTTTTTAAAATACATTGATAAATTTGATGAAAAAAATAAGCTTTCAAGATCTGAGAAAATGTTCTTGAACCATGAGCTTTTAAAAAAAGGAATAATACTTGCAAAATCAGATATAAAATTATCTCATCCCAAACTGGAGGTTTTGAAAAGATTAGTTGAAGAACAGTTTAAGAAAGAAAGTGATTCGCTTATCCTAATATTTGCCCAATATAGGAATACAATAGATTCTATAGAAGATACATTAAAGCAAGTATCTGAAGCTAAGATTCATCGGTTTGTTGGACAGGCAAAACAAGGTCGACTAAAAGGGATGAACCAAAAAGAGCAAAAAGATATTATTGATAAGTTTAGGCAAAGAGATATTAATATTATGATTGCTACTTCGGTTGCTGAAGAAGGGATTGATATTCCGAACGTAAATAAAGTAATATTTTACGAGCCTGTTCCTTCTGAGATTAGATCGATTCAAAGGAAAGGCAGAACCGGAAGAAGCCATATAGGGGAAGTAACCATACTTATTACAGAAGGCACAAGGGATGAAGCTTATTTTTACGCTTCTGTAAATAAAGAAAGAAAGATGAAAGGAATAATCAAAAAGATATGATGATTATTCTTTTTCTTTAAAACTATACCATTTATCCTTTCCAACAATCACATGATCAATAACCTTGATATCTAATAAAATTCCAGCTTCAAATAGTTTTTCAGAAATATCTTCATCTTCTTTTGAGGGAGTTGGATCTCCAGAAGGATGAT
>CAYSVS010000088.1:0-3709 GCA_964434475.1 uncultured Methanosarcinales archaeon | reverse complement strand
GAGGCAATATTTAGAGGTTTAGCCAAGGCTAGAGTTTAAATCTGCACAACTCCAGATTCTTTAGAAACATTAATAAACATTTAATTTAATTAATAATGAATATGCCATTAGCAGTAACTCATATTTTAACCAGCATCATCATAGTGGATTTATATAGAGATTATGTCACAAAACACAAAAAATATTTTACGATCCACACTATTTTTCTTGCAGGATTTTTTGGACTCTTACCTGATATTGACATCGTAGTAAGAATGGTTGCAAATTTTTTCAATTTTAATGTTTCATCTTTATTACAGCATGGGGGAATAACACACACTCCATTCTTTGCATTTTTATTCTTGATTCCTGCTATAATCCTATGGAAAAAGAAAAAACATAAGCAAGCAACATATTTTTATGTAGCAACATTCGCAATATTATTACATATCTTTTTAGATTACTTTATTGGTGGTGGAAGGTATGAAGGCATTATGTGGTTATTCCCTTTCTCAATGCAAGCATGGAAAATTCATATAATAACTTATTTTAGTTTACCAAATATTCTAGAAGCATTAGATGCAGTAATATTATTAGGTTGGCTTTGGCACGAGGAAATAAAACATAAGATTTCTGATTTTATCTAAGCTCTTGGTTTATGGAATTGATTTGGCATTAAAATAGGAACACAAAAAGCTTCAAGTAAATGTAAAGAACTTACATATTGCTTAACATTCTCATATTTACCATCAAAAATATTTCGCCTCATAGATTCAACAACTTCTTTTCCAGAATTTCCTTGAATATCAGTAACTATTCTTGCTGTTCCCATATGTTGTAAATGTCTTTTTGTTCTTGCATGTAAATCAGTATCTGCCAAAACTGGAACATTATATCCTTCTTCACTTAATGATTTTGACAATTCTTCGGCTCTTTGATTTACATCATGATATTTAATGTCAAAACCACCTGCATTTAATCCATGTTTTAATGCTTGTCTCATCCATGGAATACAATATCCATTCCATTCTAAAGTCACTTGTCCTGAATATTCTTTGCATAATTTCTCTAATTCTTGTTCCATATGTTCAGAAATATGACCTGCTGTCTTTGTTTTTCCATTATCTATAAATGGATGATCTAAAAGAATTAAAGCTCCATTCTCTAATCCAGCATCAATAACTCTTCTAATCTCTGTTTGTGGATTTGCTGTATCTAAAGAATATCCCACTGTTAAAACATGAAAACCTTTACGTGTATTGTACTCTCTAGCATTAAGTAGATATCTTCCATTTGGAAGTCTTACTCCAGCAGAATCATCTTGTGACTGTGGGTAAGCTTTTTTAGCTTCTGCTACAACATAGGCATATAATGAACCATCAAGTGATTCTAATGCAAGAATATCTAAGCTTGTATTTTTCATAGCTTCAACTACATCAACTAAAGAATTTTTACCTAAAAATGGATGAACATGTAATTCTATATGTGATTTTCCCATGAATATAATAGTAAAACATCTACTTTATAAACTTTTCTATTTGTTACTACTAATTAATGAGTATTAAATACCTAACAGCGGGCACTTCCTTGCTTCTTTTTCTAGCAACTTAAGTATTAATAGAACGCTTGGGGGCAAACTTTTCGGACGAAATCAGACCCCACTGCGTAGGGTCTGAGAGCATAACAGGGCCCCCGATGTTATACGCAATATTACTCAGGGGCACATTTATATATTTCAAAGTTTATTTTTAAAATATGAAACCCATTTACATTAAAAAAGAGGTCGCACTCAAAAAAGTTTCAGCAAAATATAAACCAATTGTAAAAGATGTAAAATCTGAATTGCTGAAATTTTCTGATAAGATTCACAGCATTTATTTGTATGGAAGTGTTGCTACAGGGAAAGCAAAATCTCCAACCTCTGATTTAGATATAGTTGTAGTTCTAAAAACAAAACCAACACTAAAATTCAAAACTCAATTAAAAGAATTAGAAAATTCACTTTCACAAAAGTATCAAAAAGCATTCAGAGAAGTTGGTTTTGCTATCACTTACAAAAATGAAGTTTTTCGAGGCAAAGAAGCTTTCGGTTGGAGATTTTTTCTCACAATTCTAAGCGTGAAAATTTTTGGAAATAATCTTTTTCAAAAAGAAATGAAGTTTAGCCCAACAAAAAAATTAGCTAGAAATTTGCATTCAGATGTTGATAAAAACATTGATGACGCAAGTAAAAAGATAAAATCTGCAAATTCCGAAGATGCTAAACTTCAAATAAAATCAATAATGAAAAAGATTATCAGAACGGCTTTCTCTATCGTGATGGAAGATGAAAATTATTGGACTACTGATCTTGATGAAATGACAAAAATTTTTACTAAACACTATCCAGAAAAAAAGCAACAAATAAATGCTGTTTTGAAAATGGCTAAAAGCAAATCGCCAGATAGGAATAGTGCGACCTTAATTCTTAATAATTTTGGCAAATGGGTTTCAAAAGAATATTTCAAACGAGTGTAATGTGCCCCTTGCGTCATACTGTCGCTCCATTTCATTCCGCGATTTTTTCTTGCAGAAAAAACGTATAACAAGGATCCTAATGTTATAATCAATTTATATTTTGGCTTAAAAAATAAGGCGTGAAGAAAAAATTAATACTTAAATTTTATTTCGTATTCTTTATGTGGCATCCATTCAATTATGATAGAAACAACAATTACTTCATGATTCGCAATAGAATATAGAAGTCTCCAATCAGTTGGTAAATCATATTTCCAAAGATTATCGATACCATATTTTTGAATGTATTCTTTAGGTATTAGTCTCTTTGGAACTTGTGTCGCACAAAATGCATCATTCTCAATATCATCGAGAGCTCGATCAATCCATTTATACAATTTTTGATCTTCTGTTTTAGAATTCTTTAATTTCTTAAGAGTTGCTTTAAGTTTCTCTTCTGCAAATCTAATTGTAGATTTCATCTTCCTAAATCAGTCCTCGCAAGATATTTTTTTACCAGTTTAGGATTCCAAATCCAACAAATTTTACCTTCTTTATCCACTGCAATTTTATGAGAATCTAAAAGATAATCAAAAATAACACAAAAAGTCTGATACATCATCTTTTTAGGTAGATTTTCCCACAAGCTTCTTTTTTTATATTCTCCGCCGTGTGATTTGATAAATTCCTCTACCATAAGTACCGTGTCCAATTGCGGATAGTGTAAAATTTGTTTTGCTTTCATGTTATATAAGTATATATAACTAGAAATATATAAATCTTTCGTTTTCTTCCCGCCTAAAAACTAAAATAGATAGTATCGCTTCGCTTTCTATAATTAGCCAAAATATAAACTTTACGGACGCAATTTTCCCACACTTCGTATGGGAAAAGAAACTAACAGGAATTAGCCCGATGTTAATTGCAATCGAATTTTTACTAAAAAAATTGAGGGCTAACCACAAGATTTATTAAAATTACCTTTTTTATAATTTTATGATGAACATTAACGACAGAGTATATGGTAGAACTATAATTCAAGAACCTATTTTAATTGAACTGATTAATTCCAAACCCATTCAAAGACTAAAGGGAATAAATCAAGCAGGTGCTTCTCAATATGCAATAGAAGGTAAAACAGTAACGAGATATGAACATTCTTTGGGTGTAATGATATTATTAAGAGAACTTTGCATAATTGCTGTTTAGCTTAGCTTTTTAGATTAATTGCACA
>CAYSVS010000087.1:0-3876 GCA_964434475.1 uncultured Methanosarcinales archaeon | reverse complement strand
AACTCTTATCAAAATCAATAACCAGAAAGTTTCTCCTGAATTAATAAATGGATTTGCTTCAATAAACAGAAAATGGGAAAAAGGTGATGAAATTAGCATAGAATTTCCTATGACTGTAAGAAAAATTTTAGCACATGAAAAAGTAGAAGAAAATCAAGGAAAATTTTGTATACAAAGAGGTCCTTTAGTATATGCTGCCGAAGGGGTTGACAATGATAATAATGTAAGAAATGTGATGCTGGATTTGGATTCAGATTTTGAAACAGAGAACAAGCAGGGAATCTTTGATGGCATCACTGCCCTCAGAGGAAGAGGAAAATCATTAAAAGAGACTAAACAAGGAAACATTATAGATAAGGAAAAGAAATTAACTCTTATCCCTTATTATGCATGGAATCATAGGGGTAAAAACGAGATGTTGGTATGGTTTCCCTATAAAAAAGAAGCTGCAAATCCTGAAAAACCTGAAACAATTGCATCAACAAGTGAAGTAACTGTATCTCATGAACATGATGCAATAAAAGCTCTTAATGATCGCATTCTTCCTGAATCCTCAAGTGATCGATCAGTCCCAAGATTTACTTTCTGGAATCACAAAGGTACAGAGGAATGGGTTAGATATGAATTCCAGGAACCTAAAACAATAAGCAAAACAGACGTTTACTGGTACGATGATACACCAGGCGGTGGATGTAAAGTACCTGAAAACTGGGATATTTATTACCGGGACATTCAAACTGGTGAATGGAAACAGGTAGAGAAAAATGAAAGTTGTACAGCAAATTGTGATACAATGAATTCTGTTACATTTTCGCCAGTGAAAACTGATGCATTAAAACTATCAGTAAAATTACAGGAAGACTATTCAGCTGGAATTTTTGAATGGCAAGTGCAATAAATTCTAACAATCATTAACCAAAACACAGCGATTCAAATGACTTATCAATACAAACACCAAGTATTTATCCTGTTCGCCGCAGTAATATTAATGTTTTTGAAAAGCTGCAATGAAAAGAGAAATCAACAAAACGAGAATAGTATGAAGAATGATTTGAAAGTTTTCACTTTGACAAATTCTAAGGGAAACAAAATAAAAGTCACAAATTACGGGGCTAAGATAATGTCCATTATTGTTCCTGATAAAACAGGAAATAAAAATAATGTTGTCCTGGGATATGATTCCGCTGAAGAATATCTTGATGGAGACCCTTATTTTGGAGCCGCAATAGGCCGATATGCCAATAGAATTGCAGAGGGAAAGTTTGATCTGGATGATAAAACGTATGAATTACCAAAGAATGATAATCAAAATCACTTGCATGGAGGACCTGGTGGATTCAATAATGTCATATGGGAAGCAAAGAAAATAAAGCACAACGATTCTGAAGCACTAGAGCTGTCTTACCTTAGTAAAGACGGAGAAGAAGGATACCCGGGGAACATGGAGATTACTATGGTTTATACATGGACTGATGATAATGAATTACGAATTGAGTATACAGCAACTACAGACAAAAAAACCATAATAAACCTAACACACCATTCATTTTTCAACCTAAAAGATGGCGGAAAAAGCAAAATTACAGAACATGAAATGAGCATAAATGCAGACAATTTTCTCCCGGTAGATAGTTCGCTCATTCCAACAGGAGAGATAAGAAGTGTAAAAGACACACCAATGGACTTCACAAAACCAAAAAAAATAGGAGCAGATATTAATGCTGATTATGATCAGTTAAAGAAGGGAAAAGGATATGATCATAACTGGGTATTAAATAAACCTGAACAAGGTAAAATGACATTAGCGGCAAAAGTAAAAGAGCTGGAAACCGGAAGAATAATGGTAGTTTATACAACTGAACCGGGATTACAGTTTTACTCAGGAAACTTTCTGGATGGAGAAGAAGAAGGAAGAAATGACATCAAATATAAACACAGAACTGCATTCTGTCTTGAAGCACAGCATTTTCCTGATTCTCCCAATCAACCTGAATTTCCTTCAACAGTGTTAAGGCCAGGAGAAAAATATAAACAAACCACTATCTATAAATTTTTAACGGAATAAGTTCGAATGGTGGACGTAAGAAAACTAATAAATAAAATCGAAACGATTATATAATAAATCTCACGTTAAATGGACATTAAAGCTTTAATGAGAAAATTTAAAGAAATATACGGCAATAACAATGAAGACGTTTCTGTTTTTTTTGCTCCGGGACGTGTAAATTTAATAGGTGAACACACGGATTATAATGGAGGGTATGTATTGCCATGTTCTCTTGACTACGGAACTTATCTTATAATCCGTAAGACAAGGGAAGACAACATATCACTTACTTCGACAGAATTTGATTATGCAACCAAAATACCCAAAGAAAAAATAACTGAAAAACATGATGGCGAATGGGTTAACTATCCCTTAGGAGTTATTAACCAACTCTGGCAGCAAGAAAACAAACCACGTAATGGGCTTGAATGTATGTATTCGGGCAGTATACCACCAGGAGTTGGGCTTTCATCTTCAGCTTCAATTGAAATGGTGACCGCTGTTGCTCTGAATGAAATGTACCTATTAGGACACTCAGTGCTCGATTTAATAAAAATGAGCCAAAAGGCTGAAAATGAATTTGTTGGAGTGAGTTGTGGTATAATGGATCAGTTTGCAGTTGGTATGGGAAAGGCAAATCACGCAGTATTTCTGAACACCGAAACTTTAAATTATGAACTTATACCTGTTCACCTTGATGGTTATAAACTAATCATAACCAATACAAATAAAACAAGAAAACTAACCAATTCAAAGTATAATGAGAGACGCAGAGAGTGTGAACTAGCCCTTCAATATCTGAACCAAAATGGAAAAATATATAAAAACCTGGGTAAAATTGATTATGCAGAATATATGGAAATTCAAGATAGAATTCCAAATCCTGTATTACGCAAAAGGGTTCATCACGTTGTTTCAGAAAACAAACGTGTTATAGCTGCCACAAAGGCACTAAAATCAGAAGATGCAGTATCATTTGGTAGATTAATGAATGAGTCTCATAAATCATTACGCGATGATTATGAAGTAACAGGATTTGAACTTGATACTTTAGTTGAAGAAGCATTAAAAATTAATGGAGTCCTGGGTTCCAGGATGACAGGAGCAGGCTTTGGAGGATGCACAATTTCACTAGTCAAAAATGATAGAATTGAAAAATTCATTACGCAAGTGAGTGAAAGTTATGAGAAAAAAACAGGGTTAAAACCAGAATTCTATATCACAAACATTAAAGATGGAGCAAGAAAAATAGATATTTAATCTGAAATTCAAAAAGATTATGGGCAACCAATTTGTTACAATCGATTATATTGTTTTCGGACTATACGCTGTCCTTGTATTGGGTGTGGCCATTTACATGTCAAGAGAAAAGAAAGGCCATAAGAAAAATACCAGCGATTATTTTCTTTCCAGTAAAGCATTAAACTGGTGGGCAATTGGGACATCCTTTATTGTTTCAAATATATCTGCAGAACAATTTGTTAGAATGTCTGGCTCCGGCTATGCTATTGGTCTTGCAATAGCCAGTTATGGCTTATCCAATGGGGAGATACAATCTCCAATCTCAAGGGGTAAAGATAATCTGAAGTCATCACTTCCCGGAGAAACAGAGCTTGGATTAGATACTACCTTCATGGAAAGATTCTCTGTATCTTTAAACTATTCAATGACTGAAAATACAAGACAAATACTTGAAGTACCGGTATCAGCAACAACTGGGTTTTCAACTCAATGGCAGAATGCAGAAAAACTTCATTCAAGCTATAATAAGCAAATGAAACCCTCATCCTTAAAGGAATTAAATTTAGAGGAACAAAAACAAAAGGACA
>CAYSVS010000086.1:0-4057 GCA_964434475.1 uncultured Methanosarcinales archaeon | reverse complement strand
GGCAATATTTAGAGGTTTAGCCAAGGCTAGAGTTTAAATCTGCACAACTCCAGTACCTTATTTACATTTATAAAACTAACTGAAAGATCTATCTTTCCCTAATTTTAGTTTCTTCGCCTTCAAGGTGTACAATATTTGAGGCTTTGCCTTTTTTCTCGCCTTCATATATGCAGAAATGTATGCCTTTCCTTATGTCTGGGTCGATATCTTCTTCTGTGGTCATGTATGTTTTTCCTGTTACGTTAGCACTCGTAGTACAGATAGGCTTCCCGTATTCAGAGACAAATCTGGTAAACCAATGATCAGGTATCCTTATGCCTAAAGAATCTCCTTCTGGATGTATCAATTCAGAAACGCAGTTATTATTTTTTAGTTTTAATATTAATGTATAAGGTCCTGGCAGTTTATCTAACCATTCCTTAACTTTATCGTTAATAACACAATTTTCATCTATCCATTGGATACTTGGCGCTATCACAGAGATTGGTTTTTCAGCCATCTGCTTCACTTTTCTTAATTTTTTGATAGCTTCATCGTTTGTTGCATCGCAGCCAATACCATAAATTGTGTCTGTCGGATGGATAAATAAGAAACCTCTATCTATTTCTTTAGCAAATTCGTATGCTTCATACATCAGTTCTTCTTTGGTTATTGTTTTCATAATAACTTGGAAAACACTTGTTTATTTAAAATTTTTGGCATATACATTATATAGAATAAAAAATAAAAAGGCGCCGCTGGCGACATAAACCAGATTTTTAATAAAACCTGGGAAAAACAAGTGCTATCTTCACTAATTTTGCTTCGCAAATTAAGTTCGATAACACAAAAAAGAAATAAAAAGGCGCCGCTGGGACTTGAACCCAGGAATAATCGGGTTGCAGCCGATCGCCTTAGCCGCTTGGCCACGGCGCCAATGAATTTGAAAATAAAAAACAAAAACGGGCCTGGAGGGATTCGAACCCACGGTCTACAGCTTACTTCTAAAGCTTTGCTTTTGAATAGAAGGCTGTCGCCCTATTTGCACTACGTGCTGATCCTTGCTTGGACAGCAAGTATCCAGGCTAGGCTACAGGCCCATTACCAAAAAGAACTATGCAATAGTTTAAAAAGATTTCGTATAATAAAATAAAAAATACCTTCAAGGCAGCCAACTTTTAGGATCATTCAGCTTCTCAGGCAGATAATCTGAAATCACGAAATTTAAACCATGCGCTGCCAATGACTGCTGTTCTGCTCTTTTCTTTAACTTTCCCAGATCACTTAAGCATTTTTGCCATTCTTTATGGTGATTAACAAAAGGATCGTTTTTTATACCATCTTTAATTCTCTTCATATCTACTTCCTTAAGTGGATGAGTGGGAAGATTATATTTTAGTATGTCCTTTGCCGTTATTCCGAAGAATTTAGCTTTAGGTACACAAAAGAATTCATTGATATGTGCAGCATTTCCTGAACCTACTTTTAAAGTACGGTAAATATTAAGCCATCCATATGGATCGCCATCAGTAAACGCATATACTGGAATGTTCATATCATCTGATAATTTTCTGATAAACCTTCTTGTAGCTCTTGTAGGTACTCCTCCCATAGATATCAAAATTCCGTTGCTTTTCTTCCAGAACTTGTGTTTGACCAACCTTTGGAACATACCTGCAGTCTCTATAGCTAAAATAAAATCTGCTTTCGTTTCAAACTTTAGGTCCTCTACTGAACTAGGGATGCTGTATGCTCCTGAACCAAACTTGGTGCAGTCTATTTTTATTTCTTTTCCAGTATCCTGATCAGTATCTATTACAGTAAGCTGTCCTGCAATGTCTCCTCCTTTCTCTTCTGGTAAAAAACCCATCTGTTCCCTATTTACAAGCATCATAGCTTCTATATCGTCCATCACAGTGTCTGATTCGGGCTGTTCCTTAAATCTTGCTTCTGCCCAGTTCTTGCTAACATAATACGCCTCTCTTTTAGTTGCAATATCTTTGGTTTCTACCAATTGTTTGCTTAATGACATCATTCTTAATGTCTGTGCAAATGTTTTTACTGTGTTTGCAGTCAATGTTCTTGATTTCATTTTTCCGATCAGTTCAAAGTATCCGTCTTTGGGATCATATTTCACATTACTTAGACTACGCAAAGGCATCTTTACTTCAGGCGCTTTCTTTTTTATTATCTTATTATAGATGTTATTCGAAATATCTTTAATCTCTTTAATTATGTTTTTTGTTGCTCCTTTACTCACTGTCATCACCTTCTTCATCATCTTGTTTGCCTATTTTTGCAAACTCTTCATCATAATCTTTGTTTTCCACTTTAATCTGTTCTAGTTTACCTCTTTTCTTTTCAAGAACTTCTTCAAGCATATGCACTATATTGCTTTCTTCAGAATCTTTTAGATTAAGTATCTCTTTCAAACCTATTGCAACATGCGGGATGTATTTTTCTATATAGTTTCTTTTTTTTGCTTCGTCAGCTATCTTTTTTCTTTTTCTCACATAACTTGCTAATTTTCTTCCTATCTCTTGTAATGCCAATTTTATCTCTTTGATAATTTCAGGATAATGTGCGATAGCTTCTTTACTTTCTGATGTAAACGGCACCCATACTGAAGCTATATGTACTACTATCGTACATGGCCCTATAGGTATATTTCCAGAACTTTGGCTTAATCCATAACTTCTCCAGTTTGTTCCTGTGATAGCTTTAGTAATAGCACAAGCTCCTTGTTGATATAATAAAGGAACTCTGTTTGCAAACCTCGCTATCCTTATGGTATCATCGCCTTTCTGTTCTCCTCCGTATGCAACAGCAGCTTCTATAGCGAAAGGATTTCCTCTGTATACTACAGGACTTCTTGAGACTGAAGCGTAAAATTCGGCATTGATCTCTTTTCTCAAGCCTTTTTCTAATAGTTCATCAGTTATCGGACTTATGCAGTCTGTTGGCGGATTTATCAATTTTGTTTTCTTTATACCTTGCATCAGTTTTTCTGCCATTTCCCTGGAAATCTTTTTAGGTTTTGTTTTTGGCAGTAAAGATGCGTTTTCGCATATGTGTTTTGCTGTTCCGCTTCCTACTCTGCTGAATTCTTGTGTCAAGAAATTCTGTAAAGATTTTGTGTCTGTATATTTTAGCATATTCATCAATATGCCTAATTCTACACCATAAGGGTGCGGTTTTATCTCTTTAGGCTCTTCAGGCAAAGTTTCTGCCGCTTTTGGAAATATTATCTGTTCTGCCTTTGGATTGGTATATATTATTGTAGCATGTGGATTAGATATTGCTGTTTCTTTTAGATATTCATCGATTGATTGAGAACCCTTTTGATAACTTGCTTCAATATCTATCTCTATTTTTGTTCCGTGATCTTTCTGCCATTCTGTCTTTTCTTCTTTTATTATCTCTGGAACGTTCCTCTGCGTATTTATCTTTAACTCATAATAATATGCTTGACTATCTTTCGATATTTTTGAAGTTATTTTTGCAGGTCTTCCTGTAGTCAATTGCCCGTACATTACGCTTGCGCTTATACCTATACCTTGCTGTCCTCTGCTCTGCTTCATAGAATGGAACTTGCTTCCGTACAATAATTTTGCAAATATTTTTGGAATCTGTTTCTTAACTATGCCTGGGCCATTATCCTCTACTATGACCTTAAATCTGTCATTACCCATATCAATTACTTCAACTATAATTTCAGGTAGAATCCTAGCTTCTTCACAAGCATCTAAAGCATTATCTACAGATTCTTTTATTGTAGTCATCAAAGCTTTTCTTTTATTGTCAAACCCTAGCAAATGCCTGTTTTTTGCAAAGAACTCTGCAACTCCTATGTCTCTTTGTTTTTTTGCTAACTCTTCAGCGCTTACTTTTCTTGCCATAATTAAATACCTCTTTTGATACTAAAAAAGAATTTAAGTAATCATTTATAAGCTTTTTTATGGAATTATATTGTTCTAGCATTTACTGACTATTTATACATTAACATAAATTATATTTTTATTATGAAGGGAACTTTGCAAAATTAGCAAAAACGTAAACTCTATATATCTACTTGATA
>CAYSVS010000085.1:0-4171 GCA_964434475.1 uncultured Methanosarcinales archaeon | reverse complement strand
GCAATATTTAGAGGTTTAGCCAAGGCTAGAGTTTAAATCTGCACAACTCCAGTAAGATAAGAAGAAAAATCAATATTATCCCTTGGCGCATCATATTTCTAAGTTTCATCTTTAATATTAATAATTGCCTGTCCAATTATGTTGATATTCTGATTTAATTACATCTGTTATATCTTCAGGCAGTACTAAATTATCCATTTCTTTGATATTATATCCTACTTCTTTAAACAGATCTTTAACATAATCTGAAGTACCATTTTCTAAAAATACAAAACTTCTGCCTGAATCCAGATTGATTGTAGCATATGCTGAAGTTGAAACTACGGTTCCATTATCAAAATCAGGCAATTCATGCATTACTCCCATTTCATAGGATTCTATTTTATCTGATCCATAAACATAATAACCTGAGTCAACAAATGAATCTAGTGATTTTTCTATATAATCCTGTATGTTTTCTTCCAATATATATATATTCAAAGAATCTATATCGCTTTCTGCTTCAGAATGATTATTTTTTATAAATTCTGCAAAATAGTTCCACTTGCCAGGTTCTAATTCTAAAGCACATTTTTTATCTGAAAAAACTTTACTAAATGAAGAACTGTTATCATTAGAACTGCAGTTTAATTTGAAATATTCACCTGATTGCGTTTCATAATCTGTCAATAATCGAACATCAAGAGTAGTGCCTTCAAAAAAATCAGACAATTCTTTAACTGAAAAATTAGGAAGTGTATTCTGCTCAACAGGAGCTCCGCCGCCAGATTCTGCTTCTTCTCCTCCGCCGCCACCACCGCCGCAGCCAGTCAAAAAATAAGCACTATCTAAAGACAAAGCAACAAAAGGAGATGTTGCAGCAATAACAGATTGAGCAATATGGGCAAATCTCTCACCAAGATTATCTGCATATGAAGCTAAAACAAGATGAAAACTAGAATAAGCAACCAATAAATATTTTTTGAAATTATTCTTAATAAAATCTGAATTTATCATATCAATACCCTGACATTATCAATAAGTAGTAAAAATACGCAGAATTTATAAATTTAATGGTAAAAATAAGAAATAAATTAGATAAAGGCTCACACAAGCCTAAAAATACGACTTATCAAGATTCTAATCTCGAGAAGCACATATATGACAAGCACATTTCAAAAAAGCAGAAGAAATAGTAAAATCACAAACTATTTAAACCAAAAAACATTTTCTAATACCTATGGCTCAAGAAAAGATTGAAGGCGAAATATGTCCGATATGCAGACAAAAGACTCTGACATTGATGGAAGAGGACACAGAAGTTCCTTACTTCGGTAAACTATATGTTTTTTCTATGACCTGCAGCAACTGCAAATACCATAAAGCAGATGTTGAAGCTGCTGAAGAACATGAACCAGCTAAGTATACGATAGAGATAAATTCTGAAGACGACATGAACATAAGAATAGTAAAAAGCTCAGAAGCTACTATCAAAATACCGCATGTTATCACGATAACACCAGGTCCTTCTTCAATAGGCTTTATCAGCAATGTACAAGGACTGCTTGAAAGGGTAAAAAAAGTAATAGAAACAGCAAGAGACGGTGAAGATGATCCTACTGCAAAAAAGAAAGCAAAAAAATTACTAAAAAAACTACAGAAAGTTATATGGGGTCAGGAAAAGCTTAAGATAACAATAGAAGATCCTACAGGAAATAGTGCAATTATCAGCGATAAAGCCAAAAAATCTAAGGTTTAGGTTTTTTATCATAAAAACCTAGTTTATCTTGTATACGTCTTAAATCTGAAGTATACTTAATATTTCTATCTCTTATCACTTTTCTTTTTCCAGAGACTATATAGTCCAAAAATCTAGAAACCATATCACCACAAGTTTCATCACCAGGCTCACCAAAATTATCTTCGACATATTGTCTGACATTCTTTTCTAGCTCTTCTATCCTATCGATATCGTAATCTTTTTTATTTGTCAATTCATCAATCTCAGAAAAAGGTTCTATCTTTTCTTCTATATACTCTGTTGAAGAATCGTCATTGTTTTTTTGTACATTATAATTTTTTTCAACTGATGATCTATAATCTTCAAAACCCATTTCCACTCCAAGAAACTGGTTCCACATATATGCACGTCTAATATTTTTATTCTCAAGATAATGCCTTTCTATATCACATATAGCATCAAAATATTTTTCAGATTTGTTGCTTTCCAATAAACTTCTTATCTCATCAAAAGTTATATCTTCATAATCCCTATCTTTTCTAGCGATCTTCAAGACCCTAGGATGAAGCAGAGAGAACAATATATTTTTATATTCTATATCTGAATCAACTTGAGAATAGGTCTTTTCATATTTTAATGCTACATCAAGACCGAACTTTATCTTATCTATGTCGGTTTTATAGTCTTCTGCTCTTACCCTTAATAATTCAGTAAATCCTGTTTTACTTATCCATTGTTTATTATAATGTTCAGGAATGTCCTTGAAATGACTGATATGGTCAAAATCTTTCAGAATCATACGCCTTAGACTTCTCAAATCACCTAGATCCCTGAACAATTTGGATTTTTCCCACATGAATCCATCCATATTTGCCATTTCAGATAATCGGTCTAATGTTTTTTTGAACAGATCTTCCTTAAAATAATTTTTTCGCTTACTTAATAATTTCAATATTGCCCCATAAGATTTCCTCTTAAAATCATAAGTGTTTTTATCAGTATGCATTGCAGTTATACAATCGTATAATTTATTTAAGCCAGTATGCAGTAATTCTTTTTTATTTTTCCTTACAGTACCATCCATCTTAACATGTATCTTCTGATCGACTAATCCGCCATACTTAAGTATAAGGGCAAGAGTAGGCATGTTTTTCCTGAATCTTATCTTAGTATCTTTATCTATTCCTACTAGTAGATTATCCAAACTACTAAAATCACCTATCGCTATATCTAAAAGACCAGAAAAACGTCTTCCAAAATATTTTTTTGCATAATCATCCTTAAGTAATCCCATAACCTGGGTTTTAATATTCTTCTTTTTATCTTGAAATTCGCTTTTTTTTATCGCAGATTCCAAATCCCTTATTTTATTCTGCTCTCTTTTAAACTTGTTCAGAAGCCTATACGAATGTTTTATGAAATCTTCAACACTTGTTTTATCTTTCTTTAGTTTGCCAGTTTTATCTAGACTATCAGAAAATATTGACTTAAACGTCTTATTTCGTTCAGATAAAAAGAACAACATATCTTTATCCTGTTTTCTTCCAAAAAGTTCTTTGATAACTTCAAAATGTTGATCTAACTTAGGAAACATCTTATCAGTATCAGAATATAGTTTTTTTTCATTATATTTCTGCCAAAAGTCTACTCTACTAACCATAATAAATGGGTATAATGAATAAGTTTTAAAAAACTTTAGGTTATGCATAGTTAGTTTTTTATATAGCTAATATAAAGCATTACCATGGCCTACAAGATACTTAAGGCAGAAGATGTTGATTTTGACGATTTTGTTGATTTTTGGAAAAAGCACTATGCAGATAATAATGAACATATGTATGATAATAATATAGGGAAACAGAATCATAATGTTAACTCTCTAGATTCTCTTTTTTACTGGAAAAATGGCGGCAAATTATCAAAAAATAAACAAAAAGGCATTGATGAGAAGATAAAATCAAAGATTAATGAAATCAATAGCCTGAAACAAAATTATGACAATGATAGATTTGAAGAAGAGTTCAAGCATTATGATGCAGCGATATGGAAGATATTTCTTAAGCATATAATAAATCCTGAAAAATTTCCAATCTTTGATCAACATGTTTATAGAGCATTCAGATACATAAATAAAGGCGTTGTACAAGAACTGCCAGATAATGATAAGAAAAAATTAGAATTATACAAAGAATACAGACAATTTCTTCCGAAAAACACAAGAGATGTTGACAAGGCATTCTTTGCTTTCGGGCAGTTTATCAAAAGGTACAGCCTATAAAATCAATTAAGAAGATAATGTTCTAATTTAAAGTTTCAGAATAATGCCATGCAACATAAGCTCCAGGAATATGGACAGGCCTAAACTCACTACAAATATGTTCTTATCGTATTTCTTGATTGTGAAATTCGATAATTCTGCAAAATTTATTTGATCAAGTTGGTTTATAAATT
>CAYSVS010000084.1:0-4305 GCA_964434475.1 uncultured Methanosarcinales archaeon | reverse complement strand
CAGCTTATCCCGCCCCTAAAGGAGCAGGTTTTGCTGGTGTTTTTTTTGATAAAAATCGATACATTATATAGCCATCTACATAACCAAGTTTTAGGTGATTAAATGCTTTAGGTATCGTTCCAACTATCTTAAAGCCAGTTTTTTGATATAATTTAATAGCCGGAATATTTGTCGATACCACAAGATTATATTGCATAGCTTTAAATCCTAAACATTTAGCTTCTTCCATGGAATGAATCACCATCTGATATACTATCTTCTTACCCTGATAATCGGGATGAACCATATAACTTCCATTAATAACAAATTATACTTGCAGGAATCTATCAAGTTCAGTTTTTACATCTTTATAGTCTTTGAGATCCTTAACCTTATTGTGATAATTAGATAATACAGCAGCTGTAATAGGAGGATCGGTTTCCCAAGTCCAAAGAACAGAAGACATACCTTCACCAATACCTGAATGACCATATCCAATTATGGACTCATTTTTTAAATCACGCATAAAACCTAAAGGTTTAGGTTCATGTTGTTTCATAACTTGCAACGTTTCTGATTTAATAAGTACATCATGCTGGCGTATTGCCCTTTCAAAGGCTAAAAGATCGCTAGCTGTCATAGTCCAACAACCATTACCATGCGGGTACGGAGCTGGATTTTCTGAATCTATAATTTTTACTGGATTTTCTTTTTCTATTACTTCAAAACATTCAAGTTGTCTTTGAGGAGAATGAATTTCTCGAATAGCTCCCTCCATATCAGCGGGTTTAAAAATTCTTCTTTCAATATGACTACGAAAACCTTTCTCATAATCTAAAGCATCTCCGTCATCTGAATATTTACCTATAATGCTAGCCATTAGCTGATAACCAAAGTTAGAATAATTAACTTTTCCAATTTGGTTCGAATTAAAACTTTCTCTGGGATCTGTCTTTTCCATACGCCCTAAACCAGATCTATGCGTTAAAAGCTGTTCAATTGTAATTTCTCCAACATCTTTTCTAAGAACAGGTGGACTTGGATTCTCTTCTGAATAAGGAGGGCTTAGTGGTACATCAAGCTCTTTATCTGTAAGCAACTCACTTAAAGTAGTTGTTAACGAAAGTTTTTCTTCTTCAATTAATTGCATGATAGCAGTCGCGGTGAACAATTTTCCAACTGAAAGAACGTTAAAAGGCTGATCATCTGTAAATTCAACTTGTCCAGGACAATAACAAGCTTGTACAACAGGGCTATCACCAACTTGAAAAGCAATTACACCAGAAAAAGGAAAAGATAAATTTTCCGGCAAATATATTGCAAAATCGATAAGTTGATCTTCAAGATTAAGATGTGGAATATGAGCTTTTATCCCTTCTAATGAATCTCTAATTGGATGAAAAGATGAAGCCAATATTTAGTACTCCCTTTATTACAGATAATAAAAATTTACAATTTTTTAGTTCAAATAGATTTAGTCCAGTTTAATCCATTTTCATCCAGCCAAGTGCGTAATTTTTGCGTAATTTAAAGATTTTAATCAACTCTGTCCTTTCTTTCTTATGTGATTAAAAGTTTTAGAATTAAAGATTTGGGGGCGGTTGGACTCGAACCAACGTAGACCGAAGTCGAGGGATTTACAATCCCTTGAAGTTGATAGGTAATAGTTCTAATTGTTAAACAGATAAGAAAATAACAATATTGAGATGGCACACATATGGCACACTCTATAAAACATTTAACGATTTTAATGATTTAAGAAGTCACCTCACAATAATATTTTCTTTACAAAAATATTTCATCCGTAAATAAAGTAAAATTTATGGGGAGCCTTACTAAAAGGCGAGTTACTCATGAATGTAGATGTAAATGAACTTATAAATCAAAGAAAAGCGAAAAAATCAAATTCTGGTGAAAAGAACATCTTAATCGAAGATGATGCCAAAAATGAATGGGTAGCTACTCACTTTACCAAAGCTCCTGACATTTTACTTAAAATCATCTGCGATGAGATTCTCAATAAAGTTTCTTTATCTCAACCTCCTTGGGTGTTAACTGCTTTAATTAGCTGGCATGACCTATCAGAAGTTAAAATTGAAATTGTAGGACGCTCAAAATATTCTTATTCGCATTTACACAAAACCGTACAAGTCAAAACCGATACAGAAGAACCTTTTACTTTTTTTGAAGAGATAGCAGATGGATTATTTTGGAGGGAAAAGTTAAAAAATTTGCCAGACGACCTGCATTTAGAATTCACTAAAAAAGAAGGGTC
The DNA here is from genome assembly GCA_964434475.1 of uncultured Methanosarcinales archaeon. Classification (GTDB taxonomy): domain Archaea; phylum Nanobdellota; class Nanobdellia; order Woesearchaeales; family CAYSVS01; genus CAYSVS01. Next base: position 2,051 of record CAYSVS010000084.1, on the reverse strand, counting down.
TTATCATCAACTAGCTAAGCTTTTGGATTCTGAAGATTTAAAAATAGAAGAATTGCCAACATTTGAGGATCACGAATTGTTTTTAGAAGCTTTTTTCAATGAAGAAAAGCTCAAAGAACTAATTTTAAATGAAGTTCGAAAAAAACTGTATGAAACAGAAGATCCAAAAGAAGCAGACAAAAAACTTGCAGAAGTTGGTCATCCGCCTCAAAAACGAATCAAAATTGTTCTAAGCCAAGTAATGATCAAAATACAACATCCGCCTTTAGTATAAACAGACTCAAATGTTTAAATCGCAATAATCTAGAACAGTTACTCTTCCCAATTTTTGTTCTAAAAATTTTCGTTTCAAAAAAAATCATTTTCCGATAAGAGTAAATTTTAGGGACAATAATAAGGATTCAATTATGTCGGGAATTGAAAGCACTCCTCCTGGGGGACCTCCGCAACAGCCTCCTTCTGATAATAGAATCACAGGGCAATTAAAAATTGGTGACAAAATTTATACATTTTCTGTAGAAAAGCCTAAAGACGGTGGTGCGGAAGATAACATTAAAACTGCTATTGCAGCATTAGCAGAACATATTATAAGACAATACACACACACAAAAGGTGAGATTACCGGGACCATAACTGCAAAGCTCGACGCAGATAAAATTACAGTCCTAAACAGTCAAAATGAATCTGTAGAAATACCGGTTCCGGTTCAAGAAGCCGCCGATCAAGCAAATAGTCTATTTCAATCAATGCAGACCTATATACAATTTTATGGGCATGCTCTAAGGCCAGGATCTTCTCCTAATCCTAGAACAATGTCTTTAACTCCAACGCCTACAGAACAAGACAAAAGGAAGGAGTTAACAAAAGAAGGCGGAATTATGAATAGTTTGCAACAGGTTTTAGCAAATACAAAGCTTAATGAAGAACAGAAACGTACAGAATTTTATAAAACATTAAATCAATTCGCTAAGGATAAAAATAATCATCTTACCCCGCAACAGGCGGGTGATAATGGGTTTTTAAAGGGATTTACAACAACTGATAAACTTAAAGAATTAATTGAATATGAACTTCGGACAAAACTAACACAAGAAAAACCTGATCTTTTGAACACTCTTGAATCTATTACATTGACAAAAAGAAAAAAATAAAGGTCTTTATTATAAAATCATACAATGTTTTGGCTTATAATAACGTCCTGGCATTAAATCATGTTTGTCCAAATATAAATGCAAAGCAAAATATAACAATCTAGGCACTGCTCCGGCATTAAATTTAACCTGGGCTAATTCGGTCTCATAGCCCGCATCCTCATAATATATGTAGCTACGTTCAGATTGGGTAAAAAATTCTTTATCAAGTCGTTTTACAAATTCGATTGGCGTTAAAGCGCTACCTTCTAATATCCCTTCATTCGATGTTGTATAATATTCCTTAGGCGTATCCTTTTGAATACGGTAGACTAAAGCTCCAAGCTCTTCTTCTTTTGCACGAAAATTCTTCCCGTCTACCGGCATATCAGGATCTCTTATCATAAGTAAGAGCTCATAAGCCCTATCTAAAACAGCCTGCTCTCTTTCAGCTCTTTCCCTAGCTTTTCTAACAGAGCGAGATTCCGGCGCTTGTTGAATAATAGTTACCTGAGCCCCTTCTCCAATGACATTGTCTCTTATGGCAGCTACCCTTCTATCAAAATGAACTAAATGAACATCGCCTTCAATCTGATTGTTGACCTTGACGGCAGTACCGTCAAAAGTTACTAAACTTGCCATAACCCACCTCCTGTTAAAAACCGAGCTATTATTATAAAATAATTTATAATTTCTTAACAAGGATAGAAGATGATAAGTGTAAAATTTTTATTTTAACAGGTGGTTTTAAGATATTTAGAAAAAAGATTAAATTTCAAGCCTCTGGTGTTTTGCAAAGAAAAGTTAAAGACATGCAAAGGCTTAAAAAGACTGAAAATTCAACATCTTGCATTCACCTCAAGCCCCTCACCTAACAACCAAAACTACCCTTTGACTTTATCCCTCTTTTTCCTACAAGAG
>CAYSVS010000083.1:0-4400 GCA_964434475.1 uncultured Methanosarcinales archaeon | reverse complement strand
ATTTGCCTTTAAATAATAAATCGCTTGCGATTAAATACAAGGATCAATTATTGTGGCATACTGAAGAATTAGACATATTTTATTCTTTTTTAAAACCTCAAATATATAAGATTGAATCATTGCATAAGATATTGAAAGAAAAAGCTTGTGATAAAATAATAATATTTGATAGGTCGACTGAATTTGGTAAGCTTTTGAATAATTTTGATGATCCTAGAGTTACAGATAGATCAGGAATTTTATCAAAAAGTAAGGCATTTGTTTTTAGAATACTTGTTCCATTTATTTTAAAAAGATTGGGAAAGAGATTTGTTAATTCTTTAAAACCTGTAGAATCCGTTATTACAAAAAAAGATATTGTGTTTTTTGGAAAAGAAAGAGGTTTTAAATATTCAATAGGTTTTTTGGATAAATTTAAGGATAGATTGAAGATATTAAAAATTAATGATTTTGAAATGGATTATTCTTTTGATTCTACATCTGTGAAAGAGCTATTAGATAAGGAGATGGTTCAAGATATAAGAACATTTTCTGAAAAGATAAAACACATTAAGCTTGGAAAGGGAACAGAATATAAAAACGTTAATATTGGAGAAAGTTTAATTGATTTATTTGATTATTTAAAATATTATGCTTATTTGAAGTCTGCATTTTATATTGAGGTACTTGATAAATATTTTTCAGATTATAAACCTAAATTGATGATAATTATGGCAGAAGCTAAACGAAATTTTAAGGTGGCACTTATGTATGCGAAAAAATATAATGTTAAGACATTATTTGTTATGCATGGAACATTTGGAGAGAATATGCTTTATTGGAAACCACAGAGTGATAGGTTTGCGATGTTTGGAGAATTTTATAAACAGATATTCTTAAATTTAGGTGCTGATGAAAAAAGAATTTATGTTACTGGTAATCCTGCATGGGATGATTTGGCTGTGGCTAATAATTTAAAGAGTGAACTATTGGATAAATATAATCTAAGAGGTAAAAAGATAATAACTTATGCTACAATACATTATCCGCACGATATAAGGGACAGAGTTGCTTATGCAGTAATAGAATCTATGAAAAAATATCCTGATTATAAATTGGTTATAAAGTTGCATCCTGAGGAGAAGCCTGATTTGTATAAGAAACTTTTGAAGAGATTAAACTATGATGCAATTATTATAGATGATCTTAATATGTTGCATCCTTTGATTTCTATTTCTGAATGTGTTATAGTATGTGGTTCTACTGTAGGGCTTGAGGCTCTTTTATTAAATAAACCAGTAATTGATGTTAATATGACTTCTTTGCCCTACTATCAAAATTATGTTAATGATGGTGTTGCATTAGGCGCTAAAAGTAAAGATGAATTGGTATTTGCCTTAAATAAGATTTTAACAGATGATGCATTTAGAAAAAAGTTGACTGAAAAAAGAGAAGAATATATTTTTAATCATGCATACAAACAGGATGGAAAAGCTTCAGAAAGGGTTGCAAAAATCATTAATGAAATGATAAAATAACTTATTTCTTACAGATTATTATTTGATACATTCTTGATTTTGGTATTATTTTGAATATAGAATTAATTATTGGACCTATAATTTTTTTATTTATTTATATGTTATATATTTTAGTTTTTTCTAATGTTGTTCACTATTCTGTATTTAACAAATAGTATTATGGCTTTTATTATGTGCAAAGGTGCTCTAGTAATATCGTACTTTATGATTATTTTTGATAGGGTTAAGAATCTTTTGATAAAACTTCCTTGTGTTGCAAGCATACCGTAATTATTTGATCTTAAATTTGCAAGATAATACATTTTGATTTTCTTTTTTGCAGGATAGCTTTTCTTATCAAAAACAACTTTTATATTATCACCAAAATGAAACCCTTCTTTCCAGTCTCTTAACCATCTCGCTTTTTTATCCTTTTTTAGGGCATCAAACATCTCGGTTTTTGGGTAGGGTACAAAAAGATTCCAAATAGCAGAATTTAGTGGTAGATTCTTTGAGAATTTCAATGATTTCATATCGTTATCGTAATTGCTATTACTTAGACCTATTATAAAAAATCCATTTACTGTTATATTATGCTTTGCAATTAGCTTTATTGCTCTTATAACATCTGATAGTTTTTCTCCTTTTTTAATTGAATCAAATATTTTTTCTACACCTGATTCAACACCAATATTAATCAATGAGCACCCGGATTCCTTCATCAATCCAACCAGTTCGTCATCTAGTCTGTCTGCTCGAATACCATTAGGACAAATCCATTCCATATTAATATTTTCAGAAATTAAAAGTTTGCATATTTTTTTTGCCCTGTTCATATCAAGCGTGAAGTTATCATCGATAATCTCAAATTTATTGCATCTATACTTTATTTTTGCATTTTTTAGTTCAGCAATAACTGATTCTGGGCTACGCTTTCGCCATCTTCTTGTTGATACTTGTCCAACAGAACAATAAGTGCATTGGTATGGGCACCCTCTGCTGGTGACTAAAGGATAAAATTCTATTTTAGTTTTGAATTGTTTAAAATCAGGGATGTTTAACTTGTCTAGATCATTAACTACATTAAATCCTGGATTAACATATATTTTATTATTTTTCTTGTATATGGTGCCCTTAATTTTTGAAATAGGTTTAGTTATTAGTTCATTTACTATTTCTTCGCCTTCGCCTAATATGCAAATATCAATTTCAGCATTATTTTTAATCATATCATACCCGTCTATTGTAGGGTGCGGTCCGCCAACCACAATTGTGGTATTTGGATTTATCTGTCTAATTTTTTTAATTATCTTTAATGATTCTGAATATGTGCTGGTCTTGATAGATATACCTACAAAGTCTGCATTTTTAATTTTATCAGTATATTTAATTAATTTCGCTTGAGTATTATTCATATCAATTATTGTTGTATTTGCTTTAATGTTTGCCGCAATATAGCCAAGTCCTGAATTTAGACCTTTTAGAATACCTTTTGGATCAATCAATACAACATTTTTCATTATTTACACAAAAAAGATAGATACTTTAAAACATTTTCGTTATTTTGATAACTTTTTTATACATGCATTTGAAAAAGTATTGAATATGTTTTTAACAGTATCTTTAAAATCCTTATCTGTTAGAAATATCTTAGCATCAATATTCTTTGCTATCTGTTTAAATCTCTCTTTTTGTGATTTGATCATATGATCTGGAACATTTTTTCTTCTCTTTTTTATGGTATTATAATTTGCATCTAAAAATATTGTTATATCTGGTTTAGGGTAAAATTTAAGCAAGAGAGGTAGTATGAGACTATTTTTACTGTATTTGTATTGGCCGAACATATCATAAAAGTATCTGTCAGATATTATTATATGTTTTTTTCTTAATTTAGGGTAAATGTGGAATATATATCTTGCTAGATATTCAAAATAAGTGTATAGAAATATTAGTTCGTTTTTAATATCAAATCTTTTAATTTTTTTGTTTAGATCATCATATGTGTTTTTACCCTTTTTTTGAAATAGTTTTGATAAAATTTTAGTGGTGGGTAAAAAAGGTTTCCATCCAAAATAGTATTTAGATTGTGATATTCCCAGTCGCTTGAATTCTTTTGACATTTTTGTTAATTCTTTACTTGTTGTGCTTTTACCGGCACCGTTTACTCCGATGAGTGCGACAAGATAGCCCTTTTTTCTTATCCTTAATTTTCGCATTATATGTCTTACTATTTCACCTGAAACATTCCATGAATTAAGAATTAATCTTTTTTTAATAATCTTAGATATGTTTATTTTCAATATGTTTTTTTTACTTAACTTAAACGGTCTATTCTCCTTATGTATTTTTGAATGTAATTGTTCAAACTCTTTTTTCCATCCGTTTTTTTTTAATTGCATCGATACATATTCATGATCAAAATTAGTGATAGATTTAAGTAGATCAAACTGTTTTTTATTAAATTTAAAATTCTCAAATAGAAAATGACCTGATTCGATAAGTAATAAATCTTCTTTTGAAGGTTTATTATTTGTGGATCTTTTTATAACCCATTTTTTATCAAGAACTAATATACCATGCCAAGCAATTTCTCTGTGAAGATGAATTGAGTAAATTTTTCCATCCACAAATTTAGAAAGCATGGTTTTATATTTTTCAGTTTTTTCTGTCATATATGGTATGAATCCCTTGTTGATGAGAATATTTATTGATTTGTAGTAATTATTATGTTCTAATAAAAAATCATTGCTTTTCAAGTGTACATATCTAATATTTTCTTTATTAAAAATATTTTTAAAAAATATATTATTCATATTTATCATATATCTCCATGTATTGTTTTAACATTTTTTTTTCATTATACTCTGCGACTATTATTTTCTTTGCTTTTTCTCCCATCTT
>CAYSVS010000082.1:0-4495 GCA_964434475.1 uncultured Methanosarcinales archaeon | reverse complement strand
AAAATATTGCAAAATTAATAAATATAGAAATTGCAAGAATTTTCAAATCGTACAACTCCAGTTATTTATAGTAAGATTTATAAATGGCGTATTTTTCTCGTATACTATAGCGGGGTAGGGCAGAATTTATGGCTCCTGCCATAGATGTCCAATCAGGAGTGCCCGGAGGGCTCATAACCCTCAGGTCGGTGGTTCAAATCCACTCCCCGCTATCTTATTAATATGTGTTTTTTCTAAAATAACTTGTTTTTCATCATTTATATCTATTTTAATTGTGGATATGAATATTGTTCTTGATGCCTGAAAAAGTGATATCTATTTTAAATATCTTGTGCACATATATTATTAGCAATTTAAAGAATAAGATTAATAATAAAAAAGAAATAAGAACTTTGATCTATTCAACAATAATAGTTCCTCTTGAACCATAAATTGCGTCTTTGCAGATGTACTCTCCTGTTTGTTCAAAAGTATGTTCGCTGTATTCTTCTGGAGTTATCTTTTCTCCTGCAAAAATCCTTTTACTTTCGAGATAGCATGCAACAAGATGAGGTCTTATGTTCCTGTTGGTCCACCTTACTTTTTGACCTTTTTGAATAGTTATATAATCTGGACTCATTATTCCTCTGTTTATGTTTCCTTCCTCTAATGATATGTCTATGTATTCTTCATATTCTATGTCTTGTTCTTCATCTTCTTTAATTTCAACAGGCTCTTGTTTTTTTGGTTCAGAAACAGGTTCTTGTTCTCTAGTTGGTTCGGTTGATTGTGTTGGCTCTTGTGGTTCAGGATCTTTTATAGGTTCCTGGATTTCTTCTGTTTTGTTTTCTTTAATCTTTTGAGTACATCCTACTATAAGAATCAGCATCATAATTATGATAATTATTTTTTTCAATATTAGCACCTCTTTGATTTTGTATCTGGTTATTATTTGATTAATTACTATATAAATATATTGAATTATTGTTTAGAATAAAACGAAAAGATTTATAAACAAGCCCCTTTTTTTCAACCGTGATTAAGAATATGGCTAAAAAATCAAAAGGATTAGGTGCTGGAAGCAAACTAAAGAAAAGAAGAACAGAAGCTAGATGGTTAAGTAAATTATATGTTAGAAAAGCTCTTAACCTCAGAAAGAAAGCTGACCCGTTGGGTGGAGCTTCACAAGCAAAAGGTATTGTACTTGAAAAATTGCAAGTAGAAGCAAAGCAGCCGAACTCAGCTATGAGAAAGTGTTGCAGAGTACAACTGATAAAGAACGGCAGACAAATAACTGCGTTTATGCCTGGTGATGGTGCTCAGAAGCTTATTGATGAGCATGATGAAGTTGTTGTCGAATGTATAGGAGGCAAGAATCACGGTAAAAGTAAAGGTGATCTGTCTGGTATAAGATGGCAGGTTATCAAGGTTAATGATCAATCTTTAGATGCTCTTAGAAAAGGTAAACTAGAGAAAGCAAGGAAGTAAAAAAATGATAAAAGTATTTGGTAAATGGGATGTAGAAGGAATAGAAGTAGAGGACCCTGGTGTAAAGGAATATATTGCTTTAGAGCCTACTATAGTGCCTAGAACAGGTGCAAGATATGCAGGTAACAGGTTCCACAAATCAAAAGTGTTTATTGTTGAAAGGCTTATCAATAAGGTTATGATTCCTGGACATAAGTCTAAGAAACATTTTAAGACCAGCCATCATATAACCGGAAAAGCAAATACCGCTTATAAGATAGTTTTTGAAGCTTTTAAGATAATAGAAAATAAGACAAAAGAGAATCCTATAAAGGTATTTGTAAAAGCGCTTGAAATAGCAGCTCCAAGAGAAGAGGTTATAGCAATCGAATATGGCGGAGCAAGATATCCTAAAGCTGTTGAATGTGCGCCGCAAAGAAGGATAGATCTTGTTTTAAGAAATTTTACCCAGTCTGCTTATCAGAGAGCATTTAATACTAAGAAAAGGATAGAGTCTGCTCTTGCAGATGAGATAATAGGTGCTTATAATAGACAGATGACTTCTCAGGCAATAGCTAAAAAGAATGAGCTTGAAAGACAAGCAGATGCGAGCAGATAATTATATCTTGTTTTTATTATTTTTACTTTTGTTCTAATTAACTTTATATATTATCTCTTTTTATCAATATTAAAATGATAGATAAGAATGATTTTAAGGAGATGCTGGATGAAAATGCACAGTATGATTCACAAAGGGATCTTCTCATAAAAAAGTCAAGGGATGTTCTAAAGCTTTCAAAACAGACAATATATTCGATTCATAGGAATGAGATAGGTCAAGCCGATGAATTTATTGAAAAGATGAAATGTGAAGTGGAGAAACTTGAAGAATATATTTCAAAGCATAACAAACTTTATTATCAAGGCGCTTATAAGGTTGCAGTGCAGGAATATGTTGAAGCAATGCTTTTTTATGGTTTTGTTAAGGATAAGAAACTATATACGCGAGAAGAGCTTGGTGTCGAGACTGATTATTATCTTCTTGGTGTGGCTGATCTTACTGGTGAACTGATGAGAAAAGCAATTTTGGATTCTACAAAAGAAAACTATGAATCTGTTAAAGAGATTAGGGATGCTATAGAAGAGCTTCACTTTGAACTTAGTAAGTTTGATTTTAGAGATAATGAGATGCGAAGAAAGTATGATTCTATTAAGTATGACTTGAAAAAGATAGAGAATCTTATTTTAGAGCTAAAATTAAAGGATAAGATTTGATATGAATTTACTTTTTTAATTCATAATATCTGTATAACTACGAATATAATATACAACAATAACAGTATAAAAGCAATTTCTCTTCTAACTTCTTTTCTTCTTAGGAGGAACATACCTATAAGTGTAGTAAAAACCATGAACATTCCTGTCTGTAGGAAATTGGTCTTATTTTCTATCATTATGGGACTTATCAAACAGGATATGCCTATGACTAATGATGAATTTATTGCCATAGCCCCTAGAATGTCTCCTATCGCCAATCCTGATTCCTTTTTTAATGATGATTCTATAGCGACCAATAACTCAGGCATTGTTGTGCCGATAGCGATAAGCAAAAGACCAACTATGTATAAAGGAATACTGAATATTTTTGATAGGTATACTGCTGAAAACACAAGCCATCTTGTGCCCAATAACAATGCAGCCAGTGCTAATAGAAAAATGATCATGTCTTTCCAGATATTTTTAAATTTTACATTCTTTTTTATCAACTTGATATCTGGAGATTCCTCAAAGGAATAGAATAAGTATGCGATAAATGACAATATGAGCAAGAATCCGTCTAATCTAGAGAATGTTCCGTCAACTGCAAGCATCAAAGGTAATGTAACTGCAAAAGGAATCCATATAGTGGTTTTTTTTATTGATTTGTCTTTTATCTTCAGTTTTTTTGAGAAGAATATTATGCATCCTAATACTATGGTCATGTCAAGTATGTTTGCACCGATAACATCGCCTAAGATCAGATTGCCGTTGTTTGTTAAAGATGCAATCACTCCAGTAGATAAATCAGGAAGCGTTGTTCCTATAGCAAGCACGAACAATCCAATAAGATATTCAGAAAATCCTGTTTTTTTGCCGTAATCAGATATAGCTTCTATCAGGAAATTCGCAGATTTTATGACTATAAATGCACTGATTATGAGAATAATAATTAATTTGAATATTGTGCTGATATGAAAACTAAATATTTTAGAGAATAATAAGAATAATATTGCTAGTGAAAAAATACCCCATAACAATATATTCTTTAATTTCATTTTACCTCTTTTTTGATATGTTCATTGTTTATGTATATATAAAATTTGCGAAATGTAAAATATCATATTATAACAATAATACTTTTAAACTTGCTTTTATAACTTATTTAAGGTATTAAGATGAAAAAAAATTTAACAATTGTTATAGATAATATATTGAAAAATTATGAATCTCATTATAAACAGCAGATAGACCAATCAGATATATACTTTTCTTTTTTGAATAACCAGCTAAAGACTCATCCTGAATATGAACAAAATCTGAATTTTCAGCATCAAAACCGCAAGTCTAAGTTTTATATATTTAGAGAATATCTTAAACATCTGACTTTGATTTTTAGCTATTTGCACAGGGATAGAAAAATAGGATGTGATGTTTATTCTGATAAAAAAGTGTTGATAGATGATGATGATAAATTAGTATATCTTCAGCAAAAGGGAAATGAGCCTTCTGCTTGGATGGATTATAAATATTTTGAAGCGTATAAGAACATTATAAAATGCAAAAGGTTCGCTAAGATGAATCATTGCTCAGATATAGGCTTAACATTTACTCAGATAATAGACGATGTTGCAAAAGATCCTGTAATAATATCTTTATGGGGCAGGAAGATAACTTATGATGAAGATATAAAAGTTTTTAGGAAAAGGGGGCAAAATCCTTTCAAGGATATAATTTAACGTATGTGCATAGCTTAGATTAGAGCTTTTAAAGAATAAAATGGGTTTTGTCC
>CAYSVS010000081.1:0-4562 GCA_964434475.1 uncultured Methanosarcinales archaeon | reverse complement strand
ATATTGCAAAATTAATAAATATAGAAATTGCAAGAATTTTCAAATCGTACAATAACGCAAAAACACCAAAAAGTTTATATAATGTGGTTCTTTTATCATACAAATAACATAATTATTTGTAGTGTTAGGTATTAAAATGACTGAAAAGATATATTCGCGAAAAATACTAAAAGATATTGAAAAATACTTAGATTCAAAAGAAACTATTGTAATATATGGTGCAAGACAAGTTGGCAAAACAACTTTGTTAAAATATTTGATTGAACATAATCTAAAAAATAATGTTTTTTATTTTGATCTTGAACTTTTGAACCTTTTAGAATTGTGTAATCAAGGTGCTGAAGCAGTTTACAAATATCTGTTAGAAAAAGGGGCGGATGACAAAAAAAAGATATATCTATTGATTGATGAGATACAATATATAGATAATCCTGCTAATTTTATCAAGATCATGCATGATCATTATCCAAACATAAAATTGATCGTTTCAGGCTCTTCAACTTTTGAGATTAAGAAAAAGTTTAAGGATAGTCTTGTTGGAAGAATCGTATGTTTTGAAATGTATCCATTAAGTTTTGAAGAATTTTTAGTGTTTAAAGATAAAAGATACAAGCTAACAGAGAATAATACTGACGCGACCAATAAAGAACTAATCTTATTGGGTAAAGAATACATAAAATATGGAGCATACCCTAAAATTGTGCTTGAAGAATCAGAAGAGAAGAAACAAGTCATGTTATATCAGATAATAAACACATACATAAAAAAAGACATAAGAGACATAGGTAACATAAGAAACATTTCTGGTTTTAACAAATTAGTAAGAGTATTGGCATCTCAATCTGGACAATTAGTGAATGTTTCTGAACTTTCTAACACACTCGGCATGAATCGTGAAACCATTAATGAATATATAGATCTGCTTGAAAACACTTTCATAATCAAAACAATAACTCCTTTCCATAAGAATTTAAGAAGCGAGTTATCTAAAAACCCAAAAATTTATTTCTTAGACACAGGAATGATGCATCTGCTTTGGTTAAAGGAATTTCCAAAAATAGTGTTCGGCAGTGTTTTTGAAACATTTGTCTTTTTGGAGCTTATGAAAAACAAACAAGATATTAATTTTTGGAGAACTACAAATAAACAAGAGATTGATTTTATAATAAAAAATTATGCGATTGAAGCGAAACTAAATTTTCAGAAAGCCAATATGAAAACACTTGATTTTTTTGCAGAAAAATATGGTTCAAAAAAGATAGTGATTGCTATGGAAGGTAAGAAAAAAGGCAAATATATCTGGGAATTCATAAAAAGCTTAGAAAAAGAATAATGCTTTTTCTCAGTAAACTTTATAAGTATTAATCACCTAAAATATATAATTAAAGAGAGGTTCTAGATGTTATTAAGAGGAATTGAAGTGATTGAAAACATAATTAAAAATCAAGGATACGGAAAAGAAATATATGGAAAGATTGATTCTGCATATAATTTTATAGATAATCCTACTTCTCAAGGTTTTGAACAATTCCATCATAATCTTATTGATATAGTGCATACAGCAACTGAATATGATACTAAAGATCCAGAATTCTGGAGAAATGCAGCTGAGCAAAGGAAGCAGCAAAAACAAAAGCCTACTTTGGGAACAAGAGTAAAGAGAGCAGCTGCTAAAGTAATGCTGATAGGCGCGTTGTTAGGATTAGGAAAGCAGGCAGCAGCGCAGAACAATAATACATACACAGCAAGTTCAAAGCCAGGGATAGTACAAAAATACAAAGAGCTGACAACTTCTGAGATAGAGACATTGATGAAAAATCAAACAGTAAACGAAATAATAAAAAAATGTAAAAAGATGGATTATCTTGAATTTAGTGGCAATATTGACAAAACTAATGATTTAAAAAAAAAATATATTTGCAGAATCTTTAAAAAAACGAACCTTGATAATGTCTTAGTTTTTTTTTATAATGACGAAAAAGATGAACTGGATAAAAGATCAGCTATTTTTTTAAAAGAATTATACGACTCGTTTAATAATCAGATAGAATTTGTTGCCATTAAAATACCAGGTAGCCAATATAACAAAGGATTATATGATATAATGTGTAAAGAAAGCAGAATAACAGTGAAAGATACGATGGGTATTTTTGACGATGTCAATATTAGAAAACAGGAAAGACTACCCCCTATAAGAGGACCGCCTTCATTTGCGTTATATTCAAGACATGAGATACTATTAGGAGAAACTAAAGATAATAATGATGGAAAAATAAAATTAATCGATGTTTTTTTTGGAGGACCTAAGAATTTTAAACAAATTAAAGAGTGGTCAAATCAATTTCCAAAATGGTGGTTAAACCCTAATATTTTTGATAAACCTACACCAGATAAGGATGGTAAACTATATAGATTTAATAATACAGATAATTATCAACATATTGGAAATTTTAAATATAAATTTTAATATAAAAGAGAAATTAAAAATGCAAAAAAGAGGTATTTCAATAGTTCTCATATTAATTTTATTAGTTGTACCTATTATAAATGGACTGCCACCAGACACTGGCGGAGGAGATACAGAATTTGATGGTGCGCAAACCCAACAAGAGATCCAAAACGCACTTAACAATCAACAAGCAGGCACATGGAACATCCCAGAAGGACAGCATGTAACTGTAAATGGAGTTGAATTTGGTCAAGGTCCTCTGATTGTACTAAGCGACGGAGGTATTGAAGGATCAGCCAAGCCAGTGGGTTTCGACAAATATGTTAATGTCAAAGGCGCAAAGATAGTAAACGGACAGATAGCTGAAGCAGAAGAAATAACAATAGACGGAAAAGTTCAGAAAAACGTAAAGAACGTAAAACAAGAAAACGGCGAGATAACATTTGACGAAGCAGAAGAAACACTAAATGACTACCCCTAATCAGCCGAACAACCCTCCACGCCTGAACAAGACAGCATAGTCCAAACACAAGCCAAAGGCGTAACCAATTACAAAAAGACAGCTGATGAAGAAACCTTTGGAGAAGTTGAGAGATTCACAGCAACAACAAAACAAGGCGAGACAATAAACATAATCAACGGCGTAAACGTAAAATCATCAAGCCAAGGCATAAGCGCAAGCTCAGCTGATTCAACAGAATATGAACAAGCAAATATTGTCGGAAGCGAGAATTTCAACACACAACTAAAGAACCAATTCTATGTCGCAAAAGCTGACCAAGTCATAATAGGCAACAAAATATTCAACAAAGTAAAAGACAGCAAATTCGAGCTTGATGCAGGCAAACTTACAAGAGCAGAAATTACTTCAGCAAAAGACAATAACCTCTTCAAGCTGCCAAGCGACATCATATTTACAGGCGATTACATGACAATAAAAGTCAATTAAACTTCTTTTAACACAAATAACCGAAAGATATATAAACTTAAGTTGACACATATGAAGTAAAATGGAAATGTATAAACTAAACTGTACAGTGCTTGAACAAGAGATCTTTTTATTACTTTGTCTTAAAGCAGGAGAAAGACTAAGTCAAAGAGAAATTGCAAAAATATTAAAAGTATCACCTACTGCAGTTGGAAATTCTTTAGAAAAATTAAAACAAGAAAATCTAATAAAACTTGAAAAGACTAAAACCATAAATTTCATATCTTTCAACAGGGATGAAAAAAAAGCGATTGAATTGAAAAGAATTGAAAACATAAAAAACATATATAAATCAGGATTATCTGATTTTCTTGAGGACACATTTCCAGGAGGAACAATAATCATCTTTGGAAGTTATTCAAGAGGAGAAGATACAAAAAATTCAGATATAGATATAGCAATCATAGAACGAAAAGACAAATTATTCAAAATTGAACATTTTGAAAAAACAATGAATAGGAGAATAAACATTAATTTTTATGAAACCTGGAAAGATATACACAAGAACTTAAAGAATAACATATTAAATGGAATCATTTTGCATGGTGGAGTTGAATTATGAGATACTTGAAACAATTTAATGAATATATGGAAGAAGGCGTAGTTAAGAAGATTAAAAAAGATAGCGAAAGGGCAAAAAGTCTAATATCAGAATCAGAAAGAAAGACTAAATCACTAAAAGAGAACATAAATAAAATAGGAATAAAGGAAGAAAATGCAAATGATTATGTTGAATACTGTTACGATACAATAATGCTTTTGATAAGAGCAAAAATGTATTTAGACGGATATAATTCCAGTGGTCAAGGAGCCCATGAATCAGAAATTGCATACACAAGATTTCTAGGAATAACTGAAAAAGAAATATTATTTTTAGATCAATTAAGATATTTTAGAAATGGAATCTTGTATTATGGAAAAAGACTAGACAAAGAATATGCAGAAAAAGTTATTGAATTTTCGAATAGGATTTATCCCAAACTAAAAAACAAGGTCATATAAACTAATTTTCTCAGTAAATTTTATAAATATAAAGACTTTAAAATATATAATAAAAAGAGGTTCTAGACATTTGATTATTAATTGCATAATGATCCTGCAAACATCTATTTCAAGAAATCAAAA
>CAYSVS010000080.1:0-4591 GCA_964434475.1 uncultured Methanosarcinales archaeon | reverse complement strand
AAAAGAATGCCGGTTAAAGTGAATTTTAAAAAAGATGGGTAGAATTGCCGCTTACGCTCGTTCCGAACCTGACAATAAGAGTATTCAAAAAAAATACAACTAAACTTATTATTTAGCATTAAGAATGGTTCTTAAAAATTTTTCCATATGAACTTGTTTTCTTTTATCATGTTCAAGTATAAAAGAAACATTGCCAAAATGTAAAACATGTCTATTAATACAAAATTCTGCGTTTAAATCATTTTCCATACTTTTAATAAAATTAGCTTCATGCCTAGTAAAACCATATTTCCAAATTTGAGAAATATGCCAATGATTCAAGCCTTGAGAAGCTTCAGCAGCCAATTTAACAACTCGCAATTTAGGATTTCTTTTAAAATAAAAAAAACTGTGAGAACCTGTATCTTCTAATTTATTATTAATCACATCAGCATGAAATCTCAAATCCTGTTTGTTAGGTAAAATAGGCATATTTAAAGCCAAAAAAGGAACCCATACATATTCACATTTTTCCACCTCGGTAATTCTCTTTATTCCAACAATATCGGCTTTCTTCATCATAGCTCTTAGATTAAATTGTCTAATCAAAAAAGCATCTCCATCCATAATAATAACAATATCATTGTGGTCATACCCATAATGATCTAAAGCATATTGCATTACATGCGCATGCCGTATACTTGGCTGCTGAGCTATTAGATGTTTACAAGCTTCTAAAGATACTACATGTGCTGCTTGTAAATGAGATAAATGGGAATAAACATTTTTTGATCTAATCAAAGGCAGCAAATAATCATTTAAAGGATCCTGTTCATGCCAATCTTGTTCATATCTAATACATTTAACTTGGTATTTTTCACATGTTTTTTGGATATCTTCTATATTTTTAGGCTCTCTGGCATCATTAAAAACAATAAATTCATAATCCTCTGTTAAAAACTTATCTAAACAACGTATCTGCAATTCAATAAATTCTGGTTTGTTATAGTAAAAAGTAAGCACTCTAATTTTAGCAGATAAATTAGCAAACATTAATATAGCCAAAATCAAACACAGCCATATTTTTTTAGACATAAAAGCATCCTAATTATTTAATTAAAGTTTTTTTAATACCATCAATCCATTTTTATTCGGATAATGTATCATTTTCCACTTATGCCCTTTATAATTAAAGACTTTGAAAATATATTGAGTTTCATCAAAATCTCCAAAATGCCTTTTTAAAGCACGTGTTACGCCAGATAATCTAGAATTCCAATTAGAATCATGAAAAAGCATAATTCCATTTTGATTTAGAAATGGAAGGTAGATAGTAATTTCTTTTAAAGTCTGAATATACTCATGTGATGTGTCAATAAAAAGCACATCAACTTGCTGATTATAAAAATCACGGTTTTTTATGCCAAAATCAATATCATTTTGACACAAAAATTGAACCATATCAGGAGCATGCAATCGCTTATATATATCGATACAACTTAGATCTATATCCAATCCTATCAACTTGCCATTAGTTATTTTAGCAGCTCCAAATAAAGCTTTGGTCGATTCCCCCCCTCTCACTCCTAATTCCATAATTAATTTTGGATTACTCATTAAAGTATGACAATAGATAGTTGGCAGATGTTGGTTAATATCAGAATCATGTATAATGCTATACTTTAATATTTCTCTATAAGTATCTAATGCTTGTACAGGTAAAAAAAGCGGTAAAATAGCCGGATCAGCTTTTGCTGCTTCATGCCACGGAGGCATATGTTGAATAATACGAGAACTATACTTATTAACATTACTTAAATCATAATCCCAAACAACTACTGCTTTAGATAACTTTTGAAAATCTTGTTCTGTTAAACCCCTTTGATCTAAATTTTGCGTCTGAAAAACAATAAAATACTTTGGCAATTGTTCTTCTGTTAAACTTTCAATATTACAAATCACATACAATTGCTGGTCATTCTTTTCTATTTTATCAATTTTTTGATATGGGACATTAAAATAATCTAAAGCTTCAAATAGAATCTGGTCTTGGACATTGTTATAAGTAAATACTTTAATCTTTTCAATAGACTGTTCTGTGTATTGAATACAAAACAACGGCGTAAATAAAACTAAAATATTAATCAATAAATAACGTATTAATAATCCCATTATTACCTCTTTTAAAGTTCATGAACAGATCTTTCCTATCATCAAACTTAACGTAATCGTTTGTCTAAACACTGATACTCACGAATAAATAAATTCGGCCAATAACTATATTCACAAGAATGGCCGTCTTCACCACATAAATAAGCTATTTTTTCAATAGGATAATACTTTTTAACCAATTCTAAAAAATTTCTTCCACGATGAACAGATCCATAAATAATCAATTCAAATTCTCTATTAGCTATTCTCTGTTCAATATTAGATCTATCTATAGGAATATCTTCAACAATACGAGTGTAAGAAAATCCTCTTCCATATTGTCCTCGAGCATTTGCCACAGGAAAGGTTTTATATATATGAGGAATTTTAGGATAATCTACACATTTATCCTGTAAAAATTCTTTTAATCCAATCAAAGTACAACAACGCAAATAATCCGGACTAGTAGAACCAGAAATAAACAATACTTTTCCATGACCGGAATAATTCAAAGTTTTTAATATATATTCAGCTATTTTTTCCGCTGTAAGATAATTTTTAGTATATTCCATCAATTCATGTAAGATTTCATAATAACGTTTCTCATCAAAACAACTATGATCAATGGTCATATCTTTACCATTAACTCCTTTAAGATGCATGGCTTCTTTAATCAGCTCACGAGGAAAAAAAGGCATGCATTTTTGATGAACAAGATCCAAATCAGTAAAATAGGGAATACAACCGGCAGTTAAGATTTCCCAATGCCTTAAACAATCAGATCCTGCTTTTCTACATGTAATAGCATAATAAGAACGAGAATAATCATAGTAATACTTATGCTCATCCCAATATTTGTAAGTTTTATGATGACCTGGAATTAGATAAGCAAAATCTCGATCTTTTTTAGGTATTTCTTTAACCAATTTAGTTTCAGATACTGCAAATTCTATAGGATAAGGACCTAATAACTGTGTTTCACCAGCGCTTATAAAGCTATGATCTTTAAAAACACAACAAACTGCAAAAATTACAAGCCATCTAAATTGCAATGCCATTTATTTTTCCTTTTGTTGAAATTTACAGTCACTTGCAGAAAAACCATATTTTATTTTTAACATAAATATTAATGTTATAATTCTTGTTTGTCCTTGCTAAAACTTCTCTAACATAGGAATGATCAGCCATATTTCCAAAAATTATAGACTCTTTTTTTAAATTGGTGATAAATTTAATTAAATTTTGTTCAAAACTTTCAGCATCATAAAATACTTCCTCTATAGAATCTTGTTTATGAGTTAAATCATAAAAAATATGAGTTCTTTTAAAACGTCTAGATTTCAAATATTTAATAATATTACGAGAATCTATAGGAGTTATACGATTTGCTCTTGCTAAAATAGCTGGATCTTTAACATATCCACTAAAAAAATTTTTATAATTTCCACCTGGATGAGCTCCCCACCAATCTGCAACAAAAAAGAATTGTATCGAAGAAAATAAATTAGCAATTTGGGCGGGACGCACACCCATATAACCGCCATAAATAATCAAAGCTTCATTTTTATAAGTTTTTAATCTTTTAAAAATAGAAACCATTTCCTGCTGATCTTCAAAAGACAATGCAGCAGTTTCTAATAAAGAATCTTGATAATTTCCTTTGCGAATTTTTTTTTGAACTTGTTTAATCTTATTTTCCCAAAATGGAATTAAAGCTCTATCTGTATTTTTAGGTCTGCCAGATAATTCATTATATTTTTTATTTAAAAAATCTTCTGTTATGTCTGTCCAATCATTTACAAAAAGAACAGGAAAATTAGAATATATGCCATCTAATGGAGAATGTTTTATAATAGGTATGCTACCGAGCAAAACTACTTCCCAAAATCTAACTGTATCTATGCCATATCCTCTAGGGCAAGGTACAAATTTGGCTTGAGCTATATTTTCATAATATTGTCGCAGTCTCAAATAAGCTTTATCTACATGACTTCGACAAAAAGGCTGATTTTCTAAATGTTTTTTTAACTCAGCTCTAGTAGGATTAGATTCTGAATGAAGATTGTAATAGCATAATTCCTTTTTATCCCAATACCAATCTTTAACATCTAAAATATCCACTGCTTTATTAAAATTCTGACCCCAATATATAATATATTGGCCAATTGGAATTTGAAAACATTTAGGATGATTGGAAAAAATGAAATTTTTAGAAAACCAAGCTCCTACTTTAGGATCTAACAATAAAGTTCTAGCCGATTGAAAAGGATCAGGATTCCAACCATCGGTATCGCTACTAATTATTATATAAGTGTGTTTAATCAAAGGATGTATATTTTCTACAAACCAGGGAATAAACCAGTCTGCTAAAAAAATAGTATCTCCTAATTTCACCACTTCAGGATTAAACGCTTTAGTTGTACGGTCAATAATATGATCTGCTAATTTACGAAAAGTCATA
>CAYSVS010000079.1:0-4613 GCA_964434475.1 uncultured Methanosarcinales archaeon | reverse complement strand
CACGAGCATTTGCTTTTATTGTTTGAATTTTAGAGTTTAACCCTTCAGCAACTGCATTGGTTATGTGGTGATTAAGATAGCTATGGTTTTATAGGGTGGTGTTTTACATATGCTACTAGCATAACCCAACTGCCCCGTTTTTACGCACTTACCCACAGAATTCTCAGAAGAACCAAATTAAAATTTACCTATATTATAATTATAAAGATTTCTCTTAAAATTTAAATCGTTTTCGGAACAAAGTGCAGAAAACAAAATATTATCCCCCTCTTTTTTTAGAAAAAATCAAATTTATTCCCCTTTGAAAGCCTATCATTCTTTATTCTCCGTTAGAAAAATATTTTTTTGAATTGCGTATAACATCAGGATCCTTGTTATATTCCCCGTAGGGCTGAAATTTAGTGCAACGTCCCGAAGGGAAATTTCAGAGTATTTTTCTGGGGGCGTTAATCGATAATAGTTTCATTAATTACATCATACTTTAAATGTAAATAAGAATCATTTAGTTTTTTTGCATCTACCAATTTCAACGCTTTAATATATTTCAACATATCAACAGAAGATAAAGATTTTCCGTCTATCAAAGAAGGCGTTTCTTTCCCTCCGATTAAAGCAGGAGCAACAACAATAGAAATTTTATCAATTAATTTCAGCCTCAAAAAAAGAGAATTTAAGGTAGCACCAGTTTGAATTGTTAAATTATTAATTTTAAAATCTTCTTTTAGTTTTCTGAACAAATCAACAAAATCAATCTCATTTTCATAGTAAATAATTTCAAGATTATCCTCAGTTTGTCTATCAAAAGCAGGGTGATTTTTATTGGTTGTGATAATAAACAGTTTTTTACTTTTCCTAATGAAATTATCTACACCAATTTCGTTTAAATGAGGTTGATTATCAATAATCAGAAAACTAACTGGTAATTTAACAATATTTTTTTGAGGCTTATTTGCTCCGACTTTTGCTTGGACTTTTCCAGAATTCAAAGAATACAAATCAGTTGTTTGCTCTATATCATAATATTGTTGTAAGCCTTCTTTGATTCCTTTTATTTTAGGAAAATCTTTATCGACATCTAAATTATCAGTATTGCCTGTTGAAATTTTTCCATCAACAGACATTAACATAAATAAAGTTGAAATTGGTTTTATCATATTTTAAATTAAATGATTCGTTAATATAAATGTTACTCTTCTAGCCCCCAGAAAAATATTGAATATAACATCGGGCTTAAGGGAAGTTTTTTCCGCAGGAAAAAATTTGGGAGAGAAACGAATTTTGCTTGGCAAAATAGCCGAAGGCGGTCGTTTCGAACCCTTTAAGCCCTGTTAAATACGTTTTCCGTTACGAGCGAAGCGGAGTCCGGAAAACCTGCGTCCGCAGAGTAAAATTCTTACTTTTCAATCAATTCTTGCGAAGCAAGACTATAGTTTAGGGGGTTTCCTTTTTCAAGGGCGAAGCCCCATCTAGCAAGTACGTCTAGGGGCGTTTTTTATTCAGCTCGAAGAGCGTTTTAGAAATACATTAAGGTTTGGACAAATACAAAAAAAGAAAAATATTATCCGAATATATTTTTAAACCAATCTAAAATCTTTTGTAGAAAACTTGGTTCAATACATTTGCTATTGATACATAGATTGCTAATACATTCATAGTTATTACTACAAGAACCTTCATTTGATTTTTGAGCGGCAAATTCTTTATTCAAGTTACAGAATTTATTATCTACCCTTATTCCAAATGGATGGCAGTTTTTATTTGAATCTTTACATCCATCGCAGTATCTTCCACATTGATTTTTTTCACAAATATTTGATTTACATTCGAATGCATTAGAACAATTATTATTATCATCTTTTTGTGATTCAAAATGTAGCTTATCAGTACAGAATGTACCTTCTTTTCTATAACCTAAAGAGTAACACACATCATCATGAGTACACCCCTTACATATATCTTTTTCAGAATTTATATTAAGAGGTTCATCAGTAGACGGATTAATTAGTTCTTTAACAAATATATCCTTGATATTCTTTGCTATTTTATTTTGTTCTGTTTTATATTTTAGTATGATGGTAATATCTTCAAAGATATTATTAAATTCATCCTCAGTTAACTCTCTTATTTTATAAGCTCCGAGAAGTGAATCATAATGTAATTGTTTATTAATTATCCATTTATTTCCAGAATGTGGCTCGTTGCTAATTTGACTAAAAACTTCCTGTTTTTTTGTCTCTCCTTCAGATGAAACAAATCTATGTCCTGAAAAGGAAACCATAATGCCAATCTGTTTAGGATCAACTCCTTGAAAAGTTGGACTTAAATAAAAATTATAAGTAGAATCTTCTTTTAAAAAGAAATAATCTGCCAAGAGTTTTTCATTTATATTTTCTGTATTTTCTTTAGATTTTGAGTTACATCCAGCTTTTGAAATATCATACGTTGTAAATACAATTCCAGAATTATCTGGATATTCATAACGTAATTCAAGCGTATTACCTTTCTTGCATTGAACAACATATTTTGTACCTACAGATCCTCCCGCATGACTTATTTTCGCATTAACTTTATTCCCATCTATGTATACCTCTTTATAGATATAATCTGTCTTGAAGATGTATTCATTATTAACGTTCATGAAATCTCTTATCTTCGGACCTTCTTTTTTATCGTAGTTAGGTGTTTTTGTCTGCTGATTTACCCAGGATTTCCAATCTTCATAACTAATATAACCTGACTTTATGGATTTTGTTGAAGTATGAACTAATGTTGGCACAGTTTTAACATTCCATTTTTCGGCTATAGAGTCTCCTATGACATCATTATTATCTGTTAGCTTACCAATGCTTATTTTTTTTAAATCAATTTCTTTTTCAAGTCTATCAACTGCATCTTCAGCCCTTACACAATGGCTACAATCAGTTTCAGCATAGAAATAAAGAAAATCTGCATCATCATCAAAAGGTTCGTCTTCAAATTCTTTCTCTTCTTCTTCATTACATCTGCCTTGCGTATTGCTTCCAGTACAACCTTTTTCGCATTCAACCTGTTTAAATTCCACCCTGCCGTCCTGACAATATGACTCGCTTAGTAGTTTACTAGAAACACAATAATCTGTATAATCCTTTATGTTTCCCGAAGTATCATGAGCAAATACTCCAGTAGTAACTCCTGCATTATAAATGTCATACCCATTATCTGTTTCAGTACAAGTGTATGTAGGTTTTGATAAACACGCCCCATCTTCGCAAGTACCTGTGCATTCAATCTCTTTGAATTTTAGCATGTTTTCATCATCACAATACCATTCCTTAATCAATATCTTGCCTTGAAAATCGCGGCAAACATCATAATAAGGATGTGTTTCATACATGACCTGTCCCTTAACTTCATAATTGATACCACCATCACTATCTTCACACGATGGTACTGGAGCTTCAATACAAGCACCATCCTGACAACCAAATTCACAATCAGTATTAAGAGTTCTAAGATATTTGCCGTCCAAACATCTTTGCTCAAATAAACGAGTATCATCATGACATTCGTCAACAGCACATGTCATCTCTCCAAATTCATAATCACTACATGTTTCACCTTTCTCATAGAAATTTATTCCCCCATCATCATCTGTGCATTCTTCAGCATAGACAAATGAAATTAAAATCATTGCACTCAAAAAAATAGTAAATAATTTTAGATTTTTTATCAAAGTCATTTTATAAGTAATTTAATGCTTAAATTAATAAATTTTTTGTTTTGACCTTTATGCTACTTATAAATTCATTATAATAGACATTAATTTTGCGATAAATTCGATTTAAAACAAAATCAGGTAACATCCCAGACAGTTCCACTATAGCTTATCCTATATGAATTTGTTCCTGGCGTCTGGTATATTCTTGTCTGTTCTGCTTTTCTATCTGAACCAACAGTGCATTCAATTATCCATGCTTTTGCCATCGCATAACCATGTGGGATTTCAGTAACATATGGATTATCTTCATTGAAACTATCGATTTTAGCCTGATCATAGGTGATTTCCATATATACAAAAGGAGATGCTTCTGTAATTTCTTCTATTGGACATATATCAGCAAGGTTACTTAATTCCTTAAGATTTTGAAAAGCAAGAGATTCATCAAAGGGAACTGATTGGTCTACAGATACACACAAATCATCTCCAGAAAATTCATCATAACAAACATCAATAGTAGAGCTATCTCCATCATCACAGTCAGAATCAGTTTGACAAGTTTCCTCCTCTGTTATGCATTCTGCTAAACAACAGTTTGAAGTATCTGAAGAACTTTTTGTATCTTCAGAACAAACAGTATCTCCACTGCATATTATTCCCTGCATCTGATCACATGTTTTCTTTTGGCAAGATCCATCGACACAATAATAGCTATCAGAACAAGTAATATCTGCGCAAGGGTCAATATCAACACAGCTTCCTAAACAGCATATATCTACATCACTTGAGGGCATTCCTGTTCCATCGCAATCTTCATTAGATTGACAGATTGTTCCGCTAAGCTGAGAGCACGTTTTTAGCTTAGGGAACTTTGCAAAATTAGCAAAAACGTAAACTCTATATATCTACTTGATAT
>CAYSVS010000078.1:0-4684 GCA_964434475.1 uncultured Methanosarcinales archaeon | reverse complement strand
CCATAGGAAGCGTTTTTGTTATTTTTTAAAAAGCCAGAACAAAGACCCATCATCGATAATTGGCAAGATTTAAATAACAGTTATAGGAATATATATCTGAAAAAATAAAATTAACTATAAAAAAATGATTAAAAAAAAATCAAAGATTAATGTAAAAAACAGGATTACACTCATCATATTGGTAACTATCTTAATCCTGCCTTTCGGTTCTGCGATAAAAGGCAGCATGAAACTTCTTGCTGTAAGTGAAATAGAAGATAACAAATTAAAAGGCAGCTTAGCAAACCTCGATCTTGAGATCGTTCCAGGCACAGGAAGATTGTTTATAGACACATATCCTTTATCAAAAGTGGATACACAGATAAGCACAAGATTCGCGAAAGAGATAGCATGCGATTTTTTAGGTAAATACTGCGAAAGATATGATTTCTTCTATACAATACGTGCAAATACACATATTATAGGAGGACCCAGCGGAAGCAGTGCCATCACAGCATTGACTATAATATTATTGGATGATCTGGAATATGACCAAGATATTGCATTGACAGGAACAATAAATTCAGGAGGATTTATAGGACCAGTGGGAGGAGTAAAAGAAAAGATAGAAGCTGCTGCAGAAGAAGGCATAAGAAAAGCTTTAATCCCTACAGGAACAAGCATCCTGGAAGAAGATAATGAAACAAACACGACAAACCTTATAGAATACGGCAAAGAGCTTAACATAACAGTTGTGCAGGTCAAGGACATAAATGAAGTGATATATGAATTTACAGGAAAAAAGTATCCTGAAATCAATAAAATAGAGATTAAAGAAAGTTATTCTGAAACAATGAAAAAGCTTGCCGAAAACTTATGCAGCAAAAGCAAAGAACTGCAAAAAGAAATAATGTCAGAAAGCTTAAAAGATATTGCAAAAGCTGACAAGAACCTGAGCAGGATAGAGCTTGCATCTAATCTTACTGAAAAAGGGTACAAGGCATTGGATAACAAAAAATATTATTCATCAGCATCCTATTGCTTTGGAGCGAACGTAAAATACAAAGAACTATTGCTGGAGTTAAAAAATAAAACAGATATAGATTCACTTGCTGAACAGATAAGCTCGTATTCTGAAGAGATAAACAACATTAAATACAAGACAATAACGGATCTTCAGGCAATCATGGTAGTCAAGGAAAGATTAGCAGAAGCTAAAGACAGCATAAAAGACGCTTATGAAAAAAAGAAAAATAACAATACTCATTATGCAGATTACGCTTATGCAGAAGAAAGATTATATAGTGCTAGATCTTGGGCTAAATTCATAGGACAGCCAGGCAAAGAATTTGAATTTAAAAAAGATGTGCTGAAAAAATCATGCACAAAAAAAATTGCAGAGGCTGAAGAAAGATATCAGTACCTTAATCTTTTCATGGCAGATATGAAAGAACAAAAAGAATATCTTGAAAAAGCTAAAGATGAAAAAGCTAAAGAAAATTATGAACTATGTCTCTTTAGAGCGAGCAAATCAAAAGCCCAACTTAACAGCATATTAAATTTCATAGGCATCAAAAAAGACAAATACCATAGCTTCATAAAAAACAAACTCAATGTAACAAGAAAAAATATCGCAAAAAACATCAAGAACAATGTTTTTCCTATTGTTGGTTATAGTTATTTCGAATACGCAAACGAATTGGTTGAGGACAAAGATTATTACTCAAGCATGCTTTATGGAGAATACGCTCTAGAGCTAAGCAATCTTAATATTTACTTTAAAGAGCCAGCAGCTAAAAAAATAAATATGCCTAAAATTCAACTAAAATCTAGCAGTACAATATATTTTATTCTTGGTCTTACCATAGGTGTTTTTTTAGGTTTAAAATTGTCTAAAAAGAGAAAATAAGCCTTATCAAGCAACAATAATGATTAAAACCCCTAGGAAATGTCCCGAAAGACATTTCCTGGGGAAAAAGAGGTGATAGACAATTAGTGATTGTTGTATTATATCTATATAATGTAAGATTTAGATATATATAAATGTTTCGTAATTTAGTACTCTTTAGTGGTGTTTCAAGGGGATGTAAGCAAAGCAAATACATAATTTTTATAAACCTATTCTTGGTTTAGAAATAAGTAAGAAAATGATTTGCAGAAGATGTAATAGAAACAAAGATTTGCCAAATACTGATCTATGTAGAAATTGCTTTATAGAAGTTCTAGAAAAAAAGGTGAGAAAAAAACTAAGAATCAATAAACCAATCGCAAAAGGAGACCGAGTACTTGTTATAGGAGATACTGCTGGATATTTTATCAAAAAAATAATAAAGGATCCAAAAATATATTTATTTTTCACAAAAATTACAGATAACAAAGTAGAGAATATAATTATAAAAAACAGAATAAACAAGGTAATAACAGAGCATTGTTTGGATGACAAAATTCACGATAACCTTGAACTATTTTTTAATAGTAACCATAAAAGCAAAGGTTTAAATTATATAACTATATTTGATAGTATCCTGTTAAAAGATCTAAATATTTTTGCTAATATCAAAAATTTGGACCTTACAGAAAGAAAAAAAGATGAGATAGATTTATTTTTAGATAATGTTGAAAAAAAGCATAAAGGCATGAAACACAGCTATGCTAAATCAATTGAAGTGATATCATGGTGAAACAATCAAGATTCAAGGATATGATGGGCATAGGCCACATAGCGATGATATTTCTAATATTTTTCTTTATTTTCGCATATTATATAGAAAAAACACAAAACATAGCAAAACTAAATATTTCTGATTTCAATGCAAGTATTATCGCTGCTATACTTATATTGATAGGAGCAGCTATAACTTATAATGCATTAAAAATTCTACCGTTATCAGAAAGATCAAGAATATTGAAAAGAAAAGGAGCATATAAATTTGTCAGACATCCTACTTATTCGGCAGTAATGTTCTGTTTCTATCCTGCAGCAGGATTATTGATGAAATCAAAGCCGATACTTATTTCAACCATTTTTGTGATATGGATATTTCACATACTGATTAAGCACGAAGAGCAGTATATGATATATGTTTTCAGGAACGAATATGAGACATACATAAAATTAGTAAGTACTTTTTTTCCAAAAATTTGGGGAAAAAGGTTCTGGAAAAATCTGAAAGAGATATTCAACAATCACGAAGGAGCAAAAGGATACATAGATCTTACGCAAAAAGACAAAAAAAATGAATAAATGTCCTTTTGTAATAATATTTTCTTGCGTTGTTTTGATTTCAGGATGCGGCATAACAGGAAATACTGTGTTTGAAAAGGAAAACCATAACCAAATAAAAATATTATCTGAAAACAATGATAAAAATATTGAAGCATATTTCTGTCCAGAAGATAGATGCGACAAAAAACTATTCGATAGAATATATGAATCAAAACAAAGTGTACACTGCGCATTCTTTGATCTTGATCTTAAAAAGATAATACAATTATTGGAATTAAAGCATAAATATGGATTTGATATAAAAGTTGTTGTTGATGATTACAATAAAGAAGATCTTGAAAACTATTCTTTCATAAAATTCGACACAAGCAGCCAATACAGCCATAATAAATTTTGTATAATAGATAATAATATAATAACAACAGGAAGCTTCAATCCTACTGACAAAGGGGCTTTTTTCAATAACAACAATCTTATCATAATAGAGTCAAAGCTTCTTGCAGAAAATTACGAACAGGAATTTAAAGAACTATGGCAGAACATGTTCGGAGAGGGCAGCAAAGTAAAAAACCCAGAGATAAAATGGAATAAAAAAAGAATAAATAACTATTTCTGTCCAGAAGATAGGTGCGGAGACAGGATATATGCTGAGCTTATGAAAGCTAAAAATGAGATATATTTCATGATTTTCAGTTTTACGCACGGCAAGATTGCCAATGCATTGGTAATGAAAAAAAAAGAAGGATTAGATATTAAAGGAGTACTTGAAAAAAGCCAGAACAGCAGATACAATAAAAAGCCCTTACTTGAATACCAAAACATATCTGTGAAATGGGACAGAAACAAATATAATATGCATCATAAGACCATAATCATAGACAAAAAAATAGTAATCACAGGAAGCTTTAACCCAAGTAATAATGCGGATAAGAATAATGATGAAAATATAATCATAATAGAAGATGAAAAATTAGCAGAAAGATATCTAGAGGAATTTGAAAGCATATGGAATTACGTAATATTTGAAGATAAGATAAAAGAAGCAGAAAATATAGTGATAGACGAAATAATGTATGATCCAGAAGGTAAAGATACAGATAAAGAATATATTTACCTTCATAATACAGCAGAAAAAGAGATAGATATAGATTATTGGAAACTATCAAACAACAGATCAACACAAGTGCTGAAAGGAAAGATAAAAGCGAAAGGTTATAAAAAAATCCTGCCAAGTTTCAGCCTCAAGAACAAGGATGGACTGCTAATACTTATGAATTTGGGCAACAAGCAAGTGGATTATGCAGCATGGGAAGGAAGATGGAACATAAGTTCTGAACCAGGAAAACCTATATTCAGAAGAAAGAATGATAAGGTAAACTGTGAAGAACAATGGACAGATAATTAGTAAATAACTGAAAAACTACAACGTATGTGCATAGCTTAGATTAGAGCTTTTAAAGAATAAAATGGGTTTTGTCC
>CAYSVS010000077.1:0-4937 GCA_964434475.1 uncultured Methanosarcinales archaeon | reverse complement strand
AAATAGATTTTTAAGCTGCGAAATCATCAAAAAAATGGGGTTTCTACAAGCCCTATAGGGATGTTCAACACAATATTTTCCTTTGAATAAAGATAAGTCAATAATATGCTTATACAGCTCAACAGGTGATATGCCATAAGCAATAGATATTAAATGACCAAACCCTCCTCCTCCAATACGTCCAAAATTGGGATCGATAACATTCATAGAATCGGCAGTAGCTATAAATTGAACATGAAAATAACCATTTTGAAAATTAGATCTTTCAATAATTGCTGTTGTAGCCTCATACGCCTTTTTTTTGTGAAATTCAGGAATTTGATCATCCACAGGGAATTCAAAAACTGTTTCAGTCTTTCCTATCATGTTCTCAGCAGCAAACCCAAGAAATGTTATCTGCTGGTCTTTAACAAAACCGTCAAGCAAAAGAAGTTTGCCATGCTCAAATTTTTGAGCAATAAATTTTCCATCTTTACCACTCTCTGCAAGTTGCACCAACTCTTTTTTCATTTTCGATAAATCATCCTTTGAATCAATAATCCTCACCCCCTCAGAAGCAAACCCCATTGCAGGTTTAATGATGATAGTTTTATGCTGTTTGAGAAATTCCAACAATTCTTTAAAATGCAAAGACCTTCCACTAAAAATAATGGAGTCTGGTGAGTGGTCCGGAATAAGTTCATACAACTTTGCTTTATCATTAATCTCCATTAATGCAGGATCAATCATTGCACCTCTCAACTCTTTAGCTACACCATAAGCATTTTCCAAGCAGACCTCATTCAGTGTAGATATAACACCTGACACCTTATGTATGCCATTTCTAACAAGCTGCTTCTTGATTGCTGAAATATTGTTTTCTTTAAGAGCATAATGAGTAAAAGACTCTATCTGTTGTTTCGTATCTCCTTGATACCAGGAACTGGTATAAAGAAAAACTGGGTCAAATCCCAAAGCTCGAACAGCATCTCCGGATGGTTGTGCCGCGACATCAGAAGTCTCTAATAAAATTAATGGAAGCATTTTCTTAAACTCCTTATCCTTATCGTAACGTGATATATTTACGTTTTTGCTATTCTTGGATTCCAGATCAGAACAAAAAAGAGGAATGGCAAGCATAGCAAAGATACATGTAATAATTACATAGACCGAAAAAAAGCATCTAACAACAACCAAAAAATGCTTCATTTAACTGCCTCTGTCTACAAAAATTTACCAAAATATCGTAATCAAGAACAGTATTTATACTGCCCCCCGTTAAGAGAACTGGCCTATCAGAATTATTATTATTTGCTGGAACAGATATAAATTTGCGTTTTTCTAGGGTAAGAAATCTCCAAAAGGGACTTGTAGCGCTAATTGTAGATAATAGATTCCCCCACCCTTTAAGTATTGGTCCAGGACGTCTGAATATGGATTCTGCTTCTTCTCTTAGTAGTATAGGAGGTGGAACATTGAAATTATATACAGCAAAACGCTTTCAAAATAACATTCAAGGATCAAAAAATCTCAATGGACAGACATTTTCTACTAGCACATATGGAATTGATAGTACCACTGAATTTTGGAGTGTTTACTATGCAAGTTCTAAATGAGGAACTACGCCCTATACAATTTATTATAAAGAGCCTCAGCCCCCTTGGCCTGAAATTCCTGAGCAAAATCCTGATATCTTCATGCCTGATTTAGAAATGTTTAACAATAAATACTATTTTATCCCCGCAGTAGGATCTTTAAGCACTCTTATGCTTTCTTTCGAACACAACAAAGAAAAAATATCAGAAGGTAAAATGTTTGTTTCATCAAGTTACGAACTAAATAATACTTTTTATTTTCTTATAAACAAAAATAATTACTTAGACTATTCAGAGATGAATAGGAGATAACGATCTTACTGCTTACTTTTAACAGTAACCAATATGCCATAATGATCAGTAACAAACTTCCCCTTTAAGGAAGGCTGAATAACATCTGCTTTCCACTCATATTGATCATCATTGTTAATAAGTAATGCCGCATCTATCACCTCTTTTGATTTCTTTTGTCCTCTTATATGCGATCCTGTTTCAAAAGATTCCCTTGTAGTAGTGACAATTTCTTCATCCAGTAAAGATACAACTGCTCTTTCTGGTGTTAGCATTTGCAACTCATCTAGACGATGCATATATTTATAATTCAGATCTCCTCCAAGCAAAGAAACACTCTCTTGCGGCAGATTTACAAAAATATGATCTCTAAGTTGTCTTGTTCTTGATTCGTGATCGATTTCTCTTCCTCCAAAATTCAAATGCGTTGTGGCTAATGTGATGACTTTATCAGTAAAAGTATCTTCTACTTCAAAGAGAATGCATCCTTGTTGAGCTCCTAGGTGAACATTCGAACGATCTTTTAATGGATAGGGCTCAAAGCGAGGGGTACTAATTTTCATTTTCGCAGCAACAAAGAGCCCAGAATTATTACAAATAGGATGAGTAGGAATATCGGTAATGAAATAGGAATATCCTTTTTCTTTAAGCTTCAATTTTAACTCATCTGTTGCAGCCAGATCATGCACTTCTGAAAAGCATAAAATATCAGGGCCTTCTTCTATACTTGCAACAAAATCAACCAGAGCACTTACCCTTGATGAATATGTTTCATCAAAATCTTCATGAAGGGAACTTACCCCTCCTGTAAGAGCAGAAAAAGGACCTCCTTGCAAACAAACATTTAAAAAGAGAATGGAAAAATCACCATTACAGCTAGGAGCATTTTCTCCTTCTTCAAATTGTATTCGGTTTGAATGAAGCAAATGAGCAGTTGTTAGACAGAAACTTGCAAATGGAAAGGAAATGATAGTAGCCGGGGTAGCAATAATTGCTACAAAACAAGAAGTAATCCTTTTTAAGACTTCAGCCTCAAAAGTATCTTCATATCCATACTCGCCGTATTTAAATGGCCTTGTAGCTCTTTCAATAGAATGTCCTGCTATCCTCGCAGGATAGTACATCCAATAACCTACTCTGGCTAATGTTTCATCAATTTGCATGGTGTTTTGATCCTCATTAATTGAGGAATTATTTTCTTCTATTTTATGGATATTAGGCAAACTCAATGAATTTGTTTATACATCGGCAAAAATGCAGCAACTAAAGGTTATTATGAAAAAAAAATTCAAGAAAAAGATTGATAATTTTTTCATACATAACCATTTTTTAAGTTTCAAAAAAGGCCGGCAATAATCTTATATTAGCTAAGATTTGTAATGCAATAACAACCAACCCAATAACCACTACAGCAAACAACTTGAACCTCCCTCGCCTAAAGGCGAAGGATTCCTGGTTCGTGGCTCCGAGCAACCCCGGCAGCTCCCCAGGCTTTAGACCGACGCACCGGCGGCCATAAAATTTTATAAAAATCGATACATTATATAGCCATCTACATAACCAAGTTTTAGGTGATTAAATGCTTTAGGTATCGTTCCAACTATCTTAAAGCCAGTTTTTTGATATAATTTAATAGCCGGAATATTTGTCGATACCACAAGATTATATTGCATAGCTTTAAATCCTAAACATTTAGCTTCTTCCATGGAATGAATCACCATCTGATATCCTATCTTCTTACCCTGATAATCGGGATGAACCATATAGCTTCCATTTGCAACATGAGAGCCAAGCCCTGAAAAATTCGGTTTAAAATTATAGGTACCAACAACCACATCATCCAACATCGCCTTATAAACATAATGACCATCACCCATCCAAATTTCTTTTGCTTCCTCATAAGATGTTTCAGGAGAAAAAGAAACAGTATCCCCCGGCTTAACGATTAATTGAAAAATCTCCCAAATTGCAGGAAAATCTTCTTCGGTTGCTTTTTGAATAATTATATTCATAACTTTATCTTCCTGTTATTTTTTGAACTCCATGAGCTCTATAAGAGCACCATCATCAATAATCATTGCAGTCCTTATGCCGTTAGATGGCTCGCCGGGGGGTAGAACAATCTCTTTACCATTAAGAGCCTCATCCAAGTCATCAACTACAAATGCAATGTGTGGTACCTTTCTTAAAATATCAGGAACAGGACAATCAGGCTCAAATCTCATCCATTCAACTCCATAAGGACTAGTTTCAAACCCCATAACATAAACCTTCAAATGCTCATGATGAGTTTCACCTTCACAAGGCTCATCATAAGGAATTCCTAGATGATGAAATTTCCATCCCCACTTTGATATTGCTTTGGGTAATTCATGATTCAATCGTTTTTCCATTTTTTCAACGACCTTGTTTACAAACTCGGATTTAGCATAACAATAACTCATTCCATCATTATGCAACGCCGCTAATTTCTTTTTAAGGGCTGAATATTCATCTCTATCTTCTCTATGTGCTCGCAACCAATCTCTAAATTTTAAATTCTTTTCAATAAGAGGATTCCCTTCTTCAAAAACATGAACATGTACCCTAGGAAATTCTTTAGAAAAATATCTTCCGGTAGGAATGACTTCACATCTCGCTTCAAATCCAATCTTCTCCAAAGCAGAAGAATTAATAGCTGACAAACTATGCACAACAACAAGAATATCAACTTTAGGCTTGGCAAAACATCCGGGAATAGAAGTCGACCCAAAATGATGAATAGCTAAGCAATTATCGCCTAAAGCTTGTCTAATAGGCTCCTGTTCTTTCTGAAAAATTTGAGGCCACTGTGGATTGTATGACACTACTTCTATCGTTTCAGTTTTTTTCATATTTTTTAATAAAACTTGTTGGTTTTTTTCAATAAAACTACGATCAATCAAATATTCCTTATTATTCATTCCATATAGGCTAGATAATAAAATGTTTGCAATAATTGAACCATTTAAAATTTTCCTTTTAATATTCATCACCTTAAGGATAGTAATTTTAACGACATGTACGACATGTTTCAATAAAATCTTTTTCAAA
>CAYSVS010000076.1:0-5004 GCA_964434475.1 uncultured Methanosarcinales archaeon | reverse complement strand
GTGCAATTAATCTAAAAAGCTAAGCTAAACAGCAATTATGCAAAGTTCTCTATAGCCAAAACAATAAATCCTGATCTTGTAGATAAGATTAAAATGAATTATTGTTATAAATCTAAGGATAATCCTGAGAGAAATATAGTTGACAAAAATAGGTGCAAAGGATCATTAAATGCAACAAATCTCTATTTCAAAAGTTTGGAAAAATGTGTTCCTATGAATAAAGAGGAAGAGCTTTATTTGTGTACAGAGTATAAAAGGACAAAAGATAAAAGCATAAGGGATAAGATTGTTTCAGCAAACCTTAGGCTTGTTGTAAGTGTTGCAAAAAAATATTTTGTTAGAGCAGAAGAAAAAGGTATAATGATAGAAGACTTGTTTGGTTATGGAAATATAGGGTTGATGAAAGCTGTTGATAAGTTTGATCCAGGATTAGGTTATAAATTGTCAACATACGCAGTATATTGGATTAGACAGTCTATAATGAGAAATATTTCTTTAAATGAAGGAAACATAAGGGTGCCTAATCATATTAATGAACAGATAAAGACATTGAATAAGGTTTCTCATCAATTAAGAGAATTCGGCATAGAAAAACCAACAAATAAGCAGCTTGCAGAGAAGTCTAAAATGTCTGTTGATAAAGTAAACTTATTGAAGAATGTTATGGATTATGACTTAATACCTAGTTTAAATCAGCAAGCGGGAAATAATGTGGAACTGCACGAATTGGTTGAATGTAAGGATAAAACCCATTTTGATCCAGATAGAATCTCTGAAAATTATTTTTTGAAAAAAACATTAGATAAAGCGTTTAAGAATCTTACGACCAGACAGATAAAAGTTCTTGAGTATAGGTTTGGTTTAGATGGTAATGATGCCTTAACTTTGGAAAAGGTAGGTGAAAAGTTGGGAGTTACAAGAGAAAGGATAAGACAGATAGAAAAGTTGGCTTTGGAAAAGCTAAGAAGACTCAGACATACAAGACAAATTCTTGAAGATTTTGTAGATTAACAAAACCTTTTTAAATACTCTTTAAATTTTACTTCTTATGACAAGGATTGCAGTAATTGATAAGGAAAAATGTGTAAATGGAAATGGATGTAATTTTATCTGCGGTAATTCATGCCCTGTAAACAGGACAGGAAAAGAATGTATTACTATAGGTGAAGATAACAAGCCAGTAATTAATGAAGAGCTTTGTATAGGTTGTAATATCTGTGCAAACAAATGTCCTGTAGAGTGTATTAGCATTATTAATTTACCCGAAGCTTTGAATCAGGACCCTATCCATAGATATGGTGAAAATAGTTTTGCTTTGTATAGTTTGCCAACACCTATTTTTGGCAAGGTTGTTGGTGTTGTAGGTAAGAATGGGATAGGAAAATCAACAGCGATAAAAGTTTTGGCTGGTGTATTAAAGCCTAATTTTGGAAAGCTGGGTCAAGAAGCAAGCTATGATGATCTTATACAATTTTTCAAAGGCACAGAAGCTCAGATATTTTTTGAAAAGATTAAGAAAGGTGAAATTAAGGTTGCATATAAGCCGCAGGCTGTGGATTTAATACCTAAAAACGCAAGTGGAAACGTCAGGCAATTATTAGATAAAGTGGATGAAAAAGGCAATATGCTGGAGATTGCTGAGAAATTATCATTAACAAATGTATTGGATAATGATATAACTAAAATAAGTGGTGGTGAGCTGCAAAGGGTTGCGATTGCTGCAACTGTTTTGAAAAAAGCTAATCTGTAT
Source organism: uncultured Methanosarcinales archaeon (assembly GCA_964434475.1). GTDB lineage: Archaea > Nanobdellota > Nanobdellia > Woesearchaeales > CAYSVS01 > CAYSVS01. The sequence goes on along the minus strand of CAYSVS010000076.1, from coordinate 3,254 downwards.
ATATTTGACGAGCCTACTTCTTATTTAGATGTAAAGCAAAGGATTAAAGTAAGCAAATTTATTAAAGATCTTGCTGACGAAGATACATCTATATTAGTAATTGAACACGATCTGATAATATTGGATTATATGACTGATCTGGTGCATATAATGTATGGTAAAGAGGATTGTTACGGTATTGTTTCTATGCCTAAGTCAACAAGAGTGGGAATGAATGTTTATTTGTCTGGATTCTTGAAAGAAGAAAATATGAGATTTAGGGATAAGGCGATCAAGTTTGAATCTTCAGGAGAGAAAAAGACATCTTCAGATGATTTGTTGACTTCTTGGAAAGAAGTAGGTAAGAAGCTTGGTAAATTTCAGCTTAAGGCAGAAGAAGGGAAAATAAACAGGAAAAGTGTAATAGGAATATTAGGTGAGAATGGTATCGGTAAGACAAGTTTTGTCAAGATATTAGCAGGAGTGGATAAACCTGACAATGGTGAAGTTAGTGATGAAACAACTGTCAGCTATAAGCCTCAATACATAAACACAGAATCTGAAGAATTGGTGATGAATGTTCTTAAGGATGCGATACAAAAGTATGATGCGCAGATAATAAGGCCGTTAAACATCAAACCATTGTTTACAAAGAAGATATGTGAATTATCTGGAGGGCAATTACAAAGGATTGCAATTGCAGATTGCTTGCAGAAAAGTGCTAAATTGTATTTGATGGATGAGCCATCTGCTTATTTGGATGTAGAGCAAAGATTGGCTGTGTCTAAAGTTATAAAGGATTTTATGGATCATAAAGGTACGTCTTCATTGATAGTTGATCATGACTTGTTGTTTATTGATTTCTTGAGCGATCATCTTATGGTTTTTGAAGGTGAACCTGCAAGTTTTGGTGTAGCAAAAGGACCGTTTGATATGAAAGATGGTATGAGTATGTTTTTACGTGATCTGGAACTGACTTTTAGAAGGGATCCAGAAAGTAATATGGCAAGAGCTAACAAGCCAGGAAGTGTAAAGGACAGAGAGCAGAAGAATGCTAATAGTTATTATTATGTTTGATCTCAAAGATAATCTTGATTGTTGAAACTTGTCATGTTTTTTATTAAATTCTTAAACAGTGAATAAGGAAAGGTTGATAATGATTATTTTATTATGTTATAGATATTGAGTAAGTCAATGGTTGCGCTGATCAAGTATAATCCTCCATTTCCAAAATTCAAGCTAAAGTCTTTATTAAATGTTTTTGGTGCAATCTTGTGCATCGCATAGCCTATGCCTTTTCCGATTATATTCAGACCAAGTCCGCCTCCGAGAATACCAGGCATTATAACTCCGTATTTGATGATTTGTCCGTTCAAAACACCATACTCTTTCATCATGTTTCGTAAGTATTCAACTTGTTCTCCCTGTATCTCATGGGAATAAGCAAGTATGCAAGTGGTTACTATGTCTAAGCCGACAACGTATCCTAAGGTTTTTGCAGGTCTACGATAATCTTTTGTGAACTTACTATGCGAGACTTTTATAGTTTCATTATGCTTCTCGCAAAAGCTTTATCTGCTTCTTTAATTTTATTTTCAATCCCCATATTCTACTTTACTAGATTGATAAAAGTTATAAATATAAATTAATATAGCACTTAATTTTATAAATAATCTTTATTTAATATACTATTATGGAGATATCAGATACTATACAAAATATTTCAAAAGCAAAAAATACTTTAGATTCAATACTATCTATTAATCTTGAACTCAATGCTGAAGCTAATGAAGCTTTTGAAAACATAAAAAATAAGATACAAAAAGAATATATAAACTATATTTTTCTTATAAAAAACAAAAAAAATATTGATGAATATTTGAATGTTGTTAAAGAAGGATTGGAGAGAACCCTTAGACATTCTGTAAAAGAAAAAAAGTATGATTGTTTTTTTGAAAGATGGCATGAAGGTGTATTACTTGCAGATGATGGTGAAATAGGTTTGTGCAAAAAGGAGTTTGAAATGTCAGATTCTTACTATGCCATAGAGAAGGTTATATTAAAAAGGATTGAATATCTTGACTCTCAATATGATATGTTCCTTAAGCATTCAGATAATCCCCATGAATTGAAAGAAAGATTTATTGATTTATTAGGGTATGATAAAAAACGAGCTTTAAAGGTAGGTGTGATAACTAATGCAGCAAATGTTATTGTAGGACAAGACTCTTCAGCAGTATATTCTTTTTTGGATGATATGATCAATCATATGCCTGAAAAAAATGTTGAAGATTATCTTGAAAAGGTTGAATCTAGAGCAGTAAGTTTCTTAACAGGAGAGATGGATATAATAGAACTTAGAAATATTTTTCAATATCCTTAAGGTGTTTTGGTTGAATATAGACTTTCACATACATACCAAAAAATATTCAAGAGATTCGATAATCGATCCGGTAGAATTAGTAACAAAAGCAGAAGAAATGGACTTAGATGCAATTGCAATCACAGAACATAATCATCATTGGTCAAAAGAAGAGGTCGATAATCTTCAAAACAAGACAAAAGTACTGGTTTTTTCTGGGAACGAAGTAAGAACTAATTTAGGAGATTTGATTGTTTTTGGATATGATAAAAAATTTGAGTATGGTTATGATGCTCATAGATTGATTGAAGAGACTCATGAGAATAATGGAATAGTTATTGCTGCTCATCCTTTCAAGATAGGCACATCTTTAGGTCAAAAGATTTATGAATTGGATGTTGATGCGATAGAAGCATTTGATAATTATAATTCTATGAAAAGTGAAGAAATGGCAAAGGAAGCTGCGGAGAGATTAAATAAGCCTTTGATAGGTTCAAGTGATGCACATAAGATAGAACAGTTTGGTTATAAATATACTCACATCGATAAAAAAATAAATGATTTGTATGAATTGATACAAATTATAAAATCTAAGGAAGGGATTAACCCAGTTAAAAGAACTCTTATCTAAATATTATATTATCGTATGTATCGAAAGTAAGGAATTTGGTATTATTCTTGTCTAAGGTTATCCTTATGCCTGATCTGCGGTTATTGTAGTAAGCTTCTTTTACTGATTCATATATGAAAGATTGGTCAATTTGTGCTGTTATGATTATTACATCTCCTATGAATTGGATGTCTGGCGGCAGCTTGAATTTGTTGTCGTTCGCTGCGCTGATGATGTCTGCTTTTGTAAGTTCGCCTGCATCTAATTCGAATTTGCTGTCTTTTACTTTGTTGAATATTTTAT
>CAYSVS010000075.1:0-5111 GCA_964434475.1 uncultured Methanosarcinales archaeon | reverse complement strand
TTACTTAGAATTAGGGGTTTATGTTTCATAAAATTAATTTTTGTCCAGTACAAAGTAAATATTTATTTTTATTCTTTTAATAAATGTCGAAGATTATTAAACTATGTACTCATAAATAATTAAATAAAGTTTTATTACAGAGGTTATTTATGGTTGCTGTCGTTAATAAAATCTTAGATTTTTCTCTTTTAACATTAGATTTAGTAGATTTAGCTGGTTTAGCTTTTAAAGATGAACCTGCCCATTTAACAAGACAACAAAAAACAGATCTAAAAGTAATGTTAATAATGGATACAGTAAATACTACAATCAGAGCTTGTTGTTATGGCCTTGATCTCGCACTAGATTCAGCTAAATATGGTGAAATAAGACGAGCTGTTAAAGTTATAAAGGGTTCTACACATGGTTTTTCGGCAATTAAATATATAACTTTGATGCAAGAAGCTCCCCAACAAGGTGATGCAGAACATTCTAAATCTATAATTGGTTCAGCTATTTGCCATTCTTTGGCTATGTTTGAAAGTTTTTATGACGCTCAAGTTCTCGAGCCTTATAAAACTACTATCGCACAATTACAATACGAATTACAAAAATTGTCCAGTCCTCATCAATCTATTTATAATTCTTCATGCGATAGAGAACCAATGCAGACTGTAGAGTTACAAAGACAGATTATGCATCAAAAAAAAGAAGCATTACCTCATGAACGAGCAATAACTGCAGTTAAAAGTATAGAATTTGTTGCTTGTGTACCACTAGCTAAAAGTTTATATCAGCAGTATGAAGATTTTTGCGCGCAGTACAGAAGAGAACATCAAGCACGAAGACGTGTTCATCGTGGTCCAAGGCGGCGCCTTGCTGTTATTATTGAAGAACCAGATGAAGTACAAAGAAGACAACCGGAACAAGAAGCTAGATTACTTGTTTTGCTGGGAAATTTAGAAGATACAATCCCCGAAGAATTAGATGAGGATGAATTTTTCAACCAGCATGTTTGTCCAATTACATTATCTCCTATTAGGCATCCTTTAAGAGACCCATTAACAGACACTATTTATGAAGCTAGAGCAATTATAGAATGGGTCCGAACTCATGGTACATCACCATTATCTCGTAGACAGTTACGTGTAGCAGATTTACAACCAATGCCAGAATTACAAGCTGAAATTGATGAGATGTTAACGATTTATGGTATGGATTAAAAAGGTTGATTATGGCGATTATTGCATTGTTATCAGGAGCGAAAGTTGTATGTATAACAGGCACTAAAATATATCAAGTTTATACAGGTTATAATTCAATTCAAGATGGTTGGCAAATTTGTACTAATCCAGATCTTTCTATTATACATAGAATTGGGGGGGGGCGCCAAGATATTCTTGGGAGTAACGACTATTAGTGGTCCTGCAGTTTCTTTAGCAGGAAAATTTGTCTCTTTATTTTCTTCAGGCAATAAAGTAATTTGTTCAGCGGATTCAGCGAATAAATTGTTGACAGGATTAAATTATGCTAGTACTGGTGCTTTCACAGTATTAAAAACAAAGCAAATTTGTGAAGAATATCTTGAAGCTAATCAAGATGAAATTCCTACGAATAAATCTATTGCTTTTGGATTCCTTTTAACAGGAGGTTCTGTTTTTGTAGTAGCTTCTGGTTTAGGGGCGACAGCCGCTTTTGGGAACGATCAAACAATTAAACAATTAGCTTCTCTTTTAATTAAAGTACCTGGGTTTATCAGTGATTTTGCAATTGATTTTTCAGAAGAGCAGTGTGTAGAATTAGCTCATTTGATTATATCTGAATTTGTATTACAATTAAATATACTTCCTGAAATTGTTCAAAAAATGCCTCTTTTTATTCAACGTGCATACGAGCCTTTATCGATAATAAGTTTGGTTGATGTTCAACAACTATTAGGTGATTTAGTTAATGTTGTAGGAAGGCAAATCTATAATAGAATGTCTTTTTTAAGAGACAGCCGTACACAACAAGATCTAACTCCTTCTGAAATGGAAGGGCAATCGATTAATACAGAAGATGCTTTTGCCATTTTTTTTAGTAAGATTAAAGATTTTGTTTTTCAACATGTAGCAGATCTAGAGGTAATGCTTAGAAGCCAAAAGGAAAAAGGTAAAAAATGGGATGAAGTAAATGCTGTTACCCGATATGCGGCATTTCAAAGTTATGCAGCAAGATTAATTTTAAATACTAATAATCAATATCAAAGACTAGTTTGTTCAGTTTGCCAAAACGAAGTCGTTGAACCTGATCATGTATGGCAAGCTCAAGAAAAAGCCCAATTAATTAGTAGCGAGTGTCTTGCCAACAGTCTTAGTACTACAAATATGGCAGCATTACATCAGGGACAGTTCGTGTTAATTACAAAGGAAACAGATTCTGAATTAGTTCAAAAATTAACTGATTTTAGAAAAAAATATTTTTATGCTCTTTTTGATTTTTTAAAATTAATTAAAAAAGAAGTTTTACCAGCTGCAGTTTCTGTTGCTGATGATATTGGAACAACTTCTTCTTCAAGTTCTATAGAACCTACAGCAGTGCATAGAATGCCGATGGCCTCTTCCGGACAATCTTTAAATGATTTTAAAACAGTAGAAGAATATGTTCGTCAAAATGAAGAAGTAATTCATGAAGCAGTTCAAACACAGTTACCAGCGGGGGATGAAAAAAGATGGATCAATGGTATTTTGTTACGTATGTTAAGGTCTGTTTTTTTCAAGCATCAATCTGCTCAATATTTATTAGCAACAAATCATCCAGGACAAAGATATGTATGTGCTTTTTGCCAAACTGAAATTATTGATACTGGGCATTATTGGCAATATCTTTCAGAAGACAAGGATAATCCTGGTTTTTTAATTAGTAGCGAATGTTTAATACAAGCTCACTTAGCTGCGAATGATTTACATGCGATTAATATTAGAGAACAACAATTTTTAAGAAAAAATTTTGTCTTAATCACTTTTGAAAAAGATTCAAGCGAAAGCATTCAATTGAATGCCTTTAAAAAGCAGTATTTTCTAGTAATTAAAAAAATGTTTAGAAATATAATGTTTCCTGTTCTTTAAAGAGGTGAAACATGAGCTTTATATATCCTTTAGCCATTATAGGAGCGTCATATGCTGTACCGAAGGTTTTTAACAGCTTTTATCCTTCGGGTATAGAAAAAGAGGATGTAGAAAGAAAAGTTCAGAAATTTTTAATCTCATATCGATTAAAAAATCCTTCTGAAATACAAGATCCTATGCCAATAGAAGGATTATTAGAGCAGGTTGTTAAAATAACAGCATTATCAGGGCTGTTTTTTAGACGCATAATCGACCAAATGCTTTTCTTTCCCCCTTTGTATCATTTATTTACAGTAGTGATACCAAACAATCTTTGGCTTTCTACAGCGACGGTTTGCTTTTTATGGCAAGTATGTTTAAAGACAATTATAGATGGGTGGCTTGGAATTTTAATGGTTAGCATGAGTATTCCTGTCTTTTGTTTATCGTTTCATTCGATAAGATTGCAATTATCAGAATTTAGTTGTCTCTCTCCTTCTTTTAATTTGTCAGTAAGAATTTTGCCTTTTTTAGATCCTGATATGTCTGTGAATGATATTTGGCAATTGTTTTATCAAAAACTGTTTAATTATAAAAAAACATTTGAGGAAGATTTTCTTGATTTTGAACAAAATCTTCAACAAATTATATTTGTAATAGCTCAAAGATGTCCACAATTAAAAGAAGATGATTTGTATCAGCTATTAACTCAAAATAAAGTGCCTAATTGTGCGCGTGAAGATGCTGTTCTTGGTCAATATTTTTGTCCTATTACAAATCAGCTTATTCAAGAACCTTATCAAGAAATCGGTAGTGAATATATTTATGAGAAAAAAGCTATATTAAATATGCTTGCACGAAATAATTTTAAGGAACAGACAGAAATCTATCAGGAAAATAGATTTTTTCAACAAATTATTCAAACAGGTCTTTTACGTTTAAAAATACAACTTTTTTGTAAAAAAGTCGGAATTGAGTTTCCGAAAGAAGAGTTATATGATCGGTATGCTGGGTTTTGTAAAAAATATAGGCAAGAACATCCAAGGCATAAACTGATACAAACTGAGTCTGCTTCTTGTGAAATAAAACAATGCATAGATTTCATCCCAGAAGAATTAGACGATGATGATTTTTTTGCACAATATATTTGTCCTATTACTTTGAGTCCTATTAGACATCCTTTAAGAGATCCAATATCGGGTAATATTTATGAAGCCAGAGCAATTATTCAATGGGTAAGAGAATATGGAACTTCTCCGTTATCGAATTATATTTTAAGAGTAGAAAAATTAGAACCAGTATTAGATTTACAAAAAGAAATTGATGAAATGTTAATACTTTTTAATGTAATTAAAGCGTAATGTAAAATTGTTTTTTTTAGTAAAACATATCTTGTTTAATTTATATTGAAATAAAAATATGTTAGTTAATTAAAAAATAATTAAATGTTTTTCTGTAAATCATAAGATTTAATAGATTTATTTGTTTTATTTTTCTTATAATGTATAATGTTTATTTAATTAAATTTTTTAAAAAATAATTCACAAAACATTTGCATGTTTAAAAAGATTTTAATTTTATTTATTCCCATTGCTTTGCTTTTTTCTCAGGAAAATCAACAACAAATAATAGAAGAAGTTCAAGAAATCGATCTTTTAAGCCCTGATAAGGTTGAGGCCGAGACAAGATATAGCATGTTATATATTCAAGCTTCAACTTTTGGGTTTTGGAGCCGCCATTGGAGATATAAGGGTTTTTTTCCTACAGCTGGTATAGGATATCGTACTCACAAAAAGCAACATGGGTTTGATTTTTCTATTAATGCTTTTCCTTTTGGTTTAGTGATACCATTTTTTAAAATATTTTATTTAAATTATCCTTTTTATAAGAAAAATAATTTTTTTTATTGGGGAATTGGAGCTATTGGTATATTTCCTCCTTATATATTTCCCTTTGCTGCTTTGGGCTATGAATTTAATCCTAAGCAGCCGGTGAGGTGGACCCATTGGGCTGGACAACTTTTTAGGCCAAACTTGTTTGCCTCTC
>CAYSVS010000074.1:0-5176 GCA_964434475.1 uncultured Methanosarcinales archaeon | reverse complement strand
GCAATATTTAGAGGTTTAGCCAAGGCTAGAGTTTAAATCTGCACAACTCCAGTTAAATAATTAAATAAAAAAACTATGGTTTCTAAAATTATCTCTGCTAAAAATAATCCTGAGATTAAAATTGCCAGGAATTTACTAAGGTGCAATTGATATTCAGGAATCATATTTGCTTATTTTCATCAAACCCTTCGAAACATTTAAATAAATGCAAAGATAAAAATTAAGTTATATGGGATTTAAAAAGTATATATTTTTTATAACACTGATTTTTGTAATTATTCCTTCAGTTTCTGCTTCACTTTCTTCTCATATGCAGGAAGTTGATAATTATGTTACTCAGTACGATTCTGGAAAAGTTACAGCACCCCAGTTGATAGTTCATCTTAATTATATACAAAATAAAATATATGAGGAATTAGATACAAAAGATAAGGATGCATTTACTAAAAGTGAAATCAGCACTGTTTTTGATAAATCGGATAAAGATTGGAGAGATTATGAAAAAATTTTTGAGACTGGAGATTTCAAGATTGTTTTTGCTACAACCCGATCTTTAGAATACAGTTCTGATTATTGGGAAAAAAGAGAAAAAGAGGCTGAAACCTTATACGGAATTTATTATAGAATAGAAGCCCTTGAATCAGATTCTCAAGAAGATATTGTCGAACAGTTAAAAGATTTTGAAGATGAATTTGTAAAACTGGTGAAATCAGGCGGCAATAGCAATAAAGAAGAAAACCTAAAGAACAAATTAAATGATATCAAACAAAGAATGGGCGAAGAAATTAAGACTCAAGATGAATGCATAGAAATTATGGAATATCTAGGTATGAAAGAAGACAAGGAAAACTATGGCGAAGGAAAGAAGTATGTCAAGATTTTAGATCAGGATATAAAAAAGGATTGTTGGACAGATAAATCAGGTTGCCATGAAGAATGTGATACAGAAGAGGTCTGCAATAACGACGGCGAATGCTGGGAAGAGAAACGAAATTGCCGCCAGGTTTGTGATGAAAACGAAGAATGCAATGAATATGTTGAGAAAGAGATCAATATGCAAGGACATTGTGATAAGGAAAAATCAGGCATATCTGTTGGTGCATGGGGAGAAGGTTATGATAGATACCAGCAGATAAATAAACATGAAAAATGGAACTGCAATGCAAGGATGAATTCATTGGTTAAAGTAAGAAAAGTTTTGCAGGAAGATTTGGATAATGAATTTGCTGAATGGTATTTTGAGGAATTTATGGCGGGAGAGGATTATGATAAGATAATAAACGGTGAAGGAGGATTTGAAGCTGTACTGCAGTTATTAATTGAAAATGAGGAAGAAATTTCCATGAATTTAAACTGTTATGAAAAAGATGGATGGCCTGAAGGTTTTGAAAAAATCAATATAAATTATGATTCAAAAAATGTTAATGTTGAAGTATGGGAAAAGTTTGCACCGATAGAAGAAAACCAGATCAAGCACTACACTACTTTATTTAAATATTCCTGGGTTCCTGACAAACAACTTATGAAAGAGTTAATAGAATATCAAATTTCAAAAACAAACAATTTTGGTCCTTCTGCAAAAGAGATAATTAAAATAAAATCTGATCCAGGAAAAATGCAGATCATAAATGGTTTATCTGACAAATATGGCGGAAGTTTTGATGTAAGGATAGAGTTAAGTCAGGAGGACAAGGATTTTGCAATTTCAAAATACTTAAGGGTCAATCCTGATATTGCTGTTAAGATGGCTGATTCTTTGTCTGTAGAAGGAGATAATTCAAAAGAAGATATTTCTATTAAAATTGACTATGATGTTTTTTATGATTTTATTAACTATATGACAAATGAGATGGAAGGAGATCAGATTAATGGACCTCATTGGGTTAATGTAAAAGGAGATGAAGGTCCTGGAAAATTATTTAGTGCTCTTGGAGCTTTAAGCAAGATGTGGAAAGAAGGCGTTACTATCCAACCAAGGCATGCGCTTTTCAAGTTGTTTTTCAGTACAAAAGATCTGATTGGGTTGATGCAGGAATCTGATTCAGAAAACATATGGGATGCCGCTGAACAAAAAGAAAAACCTGATTCAGAAAAAAAAGATAAGGATCAAGCGGTTACAGATTCTGAAGAAGATAATGAACAAGAAACCTTAAAACAAGATGTTCAAGAATCAGGAGATGATGCGGGTTCTGGAAGAGACGCTCCAGGACAAGAATTTATGGAAAAACTAGGCTATACTGAAGAAAGACCAGATTTAGAACCTGTCAAGGTTGAAGAAGGGAAAACTTATTCAGGAAGCTTGGACGTTGATGCCGGCGATAAGATGGACTTCTATAAGATAAAAGTATTTAATGGTAATACATATACAGTAGAAGCAAATCCAGACAACAGCATTGATGTGATATTGATGTTGCCTAATAAAGGAACAGATTCTATGAGTCCCGGAGGCTCTGGAAATAAAGGTGGAGCAGGAGAAAAAGAGAGCGACAGTTTTGTCTGGACAGATGATACTGATGTTGCTAATTTTGGAATTTTTGTAGGTACTGGTTCATCTTCAGGAAGTTATACCTTCAAGATATCTAAAGGATGATAAAGATGGATAAACAAAAAATAGAACAAATTCAACTCTGTGTAAGGATTACAATATTTGCAGTATTTTTATTAGGTGTTTTTGTAAAAATACCTGTATTTTTACTTTATATCCTGCCTGTTCTGATTATTGCCAATATCTCTATAGGTTTTATTAGTAAGAAAAAGAGTATAGCAATGAATATAATCTTTTTATTGATCTATCCTTTTTTGCATATAGTTCTCATCGAATATATTGCGATAATTATAGGAACAATACTAAGCTTTATACATGCATTGGCTTTCTTCCTGGATTATAGAAAGAATTAAGGATGCTCAAAAATAGTATGTTTTTGATGTTTTGCCTTTTATTTTGTAAAATATTAAATTATCGAACCAAATATCAATCCTGCTATTGTTGAATAAACAACCACTAATAAAACATATACTGTTGTTTTCTTTGTTCCAAGCACAACTCTTACTACTAACATATTAGGTAAACTCAAACTAGGTCCTGCAAGAAGCAAAGCTAACGCTGGTCCAGAATGCATCCCTTTAGCAATCAATGCCTGCAAGATTGGAATTTCTGTTAGTGTTGAGAAGTACATGAAAGCTCCAAATATAGAAGCAACAACATTGCCTATGATTGTATTTTGTCCAACCAAGTTTTCAATAAGTGTTTGGGGTAATAATGGCATAATAAATCCAGCAATAAAAACCCCTATGAATAGCAAAGGAAGAAGCATCTTTGAAAAATTCCATGTTTCATTCAGCCATATTTGAGCTGTATGATCTCTAAACTTCCAAAGAACTAGCCCTATAACTCCGAATGTAAAAATGCCCATCAAAGAATATTTCAACATTTTATCAATCTGCAACCCGTTTACAACTAAAACACCAATCATCAGACCAAAAAAAGCAAACATAACTTTATTTGATAATTGTGATTCTTCAGTTTCTTTTATCAGCAATTTGTCTTTGTCAATTTTTTCTTTAAAGATAAATGCCATAGTCAAACCGACCAAAATTGATAATGAAACCGCAGAAATAATCCTGGCTAACCCTATCTGGATTCCCAAAACATTCATAGTTAAGAAAATGGCGGCAATATTTATGGCTGGACCTGAAAACAGGAAAGTTATTGCTGGCCCTAATCCTGCCCCTCTTTTTCTGATTCCTGCAAAAATCGGCAATATTGTGCAGGAGCATACAGCAAGAATAGCTCCTGAAATCGAAGCAACGCCATAAGAAACATGTTTTTTTGCTTCATGTCCTAAATATTTCATAACTTTTTCTTTTTGGATAAAAACAGCTATTGCACCAGCGATAAACAAGGCTGGTATTAAACAAGTCAAAACATGCTTTCTTGCATAATCGTGAAGCAGGTCAAAAGCAGAGAGTATTGAAGTCTGGAACCATTTTGCCTGTGAAGGCACAAAGTAAAGTATAGCAAATATTATTCCAATCCATAACATCATATTCCAATCTTTCTTTTCCATCTTTAAATCACCATAATCCCTATATAATATAATCCTGCTAGTATGAATATTATTGCAACTATCTTTCTCATCCATTTCTCAAAAGTTCCTATCTTGTTCATAATCTTTCCAAGTTTTGAAACGCTGTAAACAAGTATGAATGAGAATATTATCACTGGAAGTCCTGTTGCAAAAGCAAAAACTGAAGGTATTATTATTCCATCTCCTGCTTTAAGAGCTATTGGTATTAACATCCCAAAAAATAATACTGCACTAAATGGGCAGAATGCTAATGCAAATATAACTCCTAATAGAAAACTTCCTAAAAATCCTTTTCCTGCAAGTTTTTCTTTAAGTTTGTTTAATTTGTCGCTTGATTTGAAGAAATTTATCTTAATGACATCAAGCATGATTATTCCCACAATTAATAATAAAGGACCCAGTATTTTATCTCCGTATTTTTGAAGTGTTAAAGCGATGCTTTGGGTATTTAATCCAAACCAGACTATTGCTGAAGCAATCAAAACATAAGTCAGCATTCTTCCAAGCGTATAGAAAAATCCAACCATAATAGTATGTTTACTATTATCTATCTTCTTGCTTGCGTATGCTATTGCTGTTATGTTTGTTGCCATCGGACAAGGGCTTATCGCAGTCATCAAACCTATAAAAAATGCAGCGATTATTCCTATCTCACTTGTCCCCATCGCTTCCATAAATGCCATCAATCCCATTTTAATAAAAACCTCATTTTAATTTTATTATTAACTGTTTGATTTTTTTCTCTATTTCATCTCTTACTTTCCTGTAAAAATCAATTGATTTTCCTGCAGGATCATCCAAATTCCATTCCTTTGTTTTTTCTTTAGAAGTTATAGGGCAGCCTTTAATGCATCCCATTGTAAATATTTTGTATGCTTCTTGTGATGTTTTCATATCTATCATTTTGGGCTTTTGTTTAGATATATCAATGTCTTTTTCTTTCATCACTTTAACTGCAGGATGCTTAATATCTTTTGAAGGATTTGTACCTGCACTTGCAGCTTTATATTTTGGATTTTTATTCAAAAAATTAAAAAAACCTTCTGCTATCTGGCTTCTTGCTGAATTTTCAGTGCATAAGAACAATA
>CAYSVS010000073.1:5373-5443 GCA_964434475.1 uncultured Methanosarcinales archaeon | reverse complement strand
GTTCAACTACCTAATTTTTTCGGTTTTTAGAAAAATCTGCACAACTCCAGTTAATTATTTTGTGTTGTTG
>CAYSVS010000073.1:0-5273 GCA_964434475.1 uncultured Methanosarcinales archaeon | reverse complement strand
AGCTTGCGAAACGCACTTGTTTTTCCCAGGTTTTTCTTAAAAAGCTGGTGAGAATCACTCATTCCCACATTTCTTACTTATTTTGTGTTGTTGAGCTTGCGAAACGCACTTGTTTTTCCCAGGTTTTTCTTAAAAAGCTGGTGAGAATGTTTATTCTTAAGAATACTTTATTGATATTTCTCTTATATGTCTTTTTATCTTTATATGCTAAATAAATTATTTATTTTGACATAAAAACACTAAATTAGAATATTTTAACATATATTAGTATACTTTTTATGTTTTTTTTAAATCACCATTGTAAAGTACTGACTGCCAAATTGTGGTCTTTCAAGCCTTGTATTGTCTTTTTTCTATTTGTCGACGATACAAACAATGTGAAATTGCGAAAAGTATTTAAAGAGAAAATTAAACCATAAGTATAATAGACAAATCATAACAGAGATGACTATTTTGCCTAACACAAAATAAATATTAGCCCGAAAAAAAAAGTAAACACGAGGTGTTTAAAGAATGGATGTAAAAAAAGCAATAAAAAAAGTGATTGCTCTGGGTGCTGGCGCAACAATGGTTGGTGCAACAATCATGGGTGCAATGGCTGCAGATCTATCAAACTATCCGAGTATGTTTGTAAAGGATGGTAAGCTTGATGCAGTAATCGTTGTAGGCGACAACGCAGCAGCTCAAGATGTAATCGGTTCAGTTGACATTGCAACAAGTTTGCAGTACAGCTTAAAGACAACAAAAAAAGTTGCTGTTAGTGGCTCAAGCGCTTCAACAGTAGTTGAAGGAGACACATTCCTGATCAGTGATTCAGGAGATGATTTCAACCTATACGAAGAAATGGGTGATGAAGTTAAAGCAGCAGCAGACAGCTCAGATATTAAGGCTTTAGCTAGCGGTGAAATCTCAAATGAAAAAGGAGATTTTGACTATGATCAGTATATCGATCTAGCTAAGGATGCTGAACTCAGGTTTGTTGAGGACAGTGAACAAAGCGAAGATCCTGCACTATATCTGAAATTCCCAGATGATAGTTTAGTCTACACATATAAGATGACTTTCCCAACAGCTGTTAAGTCAGATATCGATTCATCGATGGACTTGGATGATCTGGATAACAAAAAACTAGTTATGCTGGGTAAAGAATATACTTTTATAGACACAGACAACGCTACAGGAACTCTGGAATTGATGGGTGGAGCTGTTACTGATACAATTTCAGAAGGTGAAACAAAAACTTATACTCTTAATGGTAAGGAGTATGAAGTTGAGAACATCATCGTAACTGATTCAGGTTCACCTTTGTATACCCAGCTAAAGATCAACGGCGAAGTTACAGAAAAGATGGCTGAAACTGAAACATATAAGCTAGCAGACGATGTTGAGATCGGTGTAAAAACAATCTTGAACAACGAAGCTGGAGATGTTACAGGTGATTTGGTAGAATTCTACCTTGGTGCTCAGAAAGTTGTATTTGAGGACGCAGACTGGACTTCAGTAGGTGGTATGACTGTATCTGTTGGTTCAGATACCATTGATAACGTAGAAGGTCAGATTGTTGGTACTTTCTCTTCAGGAGACGCATCAATCAGTAAGATTGAGCTGAACTGGACTGCAGATGACGACTATTATGTAGCAGAAAATGGCAAGTTATCAGACAGGCTACCAGATGATGAAAAGGAGAAATTGTTCCTTGAAAACATCGATTATCAGTTTGCTGGTGTTGATTATGGTGAAGTAGAAGAAGTGGAAATCAAGTCAAGTGGAAACAGCAAATATAAACTGAAAGTTCCTACTAAAACAGGCGGAACAATTTCAGAGGCTATGTTCTATTTGAACACTTCAAATATAATCCAGACTGGTAAAGAAAAAGGCAAAGACCTACACATTCTTGAAGGAACTGCTGATGTTTTAGAGAACATGTACTTTGTTGCTGATATGAACAAGTATTCACACTTGTTAGAAGTTAGCAATATTGATGCAACTAACACTAAAGTTAAGTTCAAGAATATTGGATCAGGAGACACATTCGAAGTTACAGCAGCAAACGCTGCACCTAAGGAATTTTACCTAGATGGTAATAAGTACCAGTTTACACCAACATACGTAACTGATTCCATAGCATTGACAGATATAACTGATGATGCAAACGGAATTGCAAGACTATGGACTGCTAATGAGCATAGGTTGACCTTGTACGGTAATTCTACTTTAGCTCAATTAGGTCTTGCTGACAACACATCAAGGCTTGAGATTGCAGAAGCACCTGATTTGACAAGGGATGATGCAGTAACTACAGCTGGAACTTTGAAATTTGACTTTGCTTTAAGCAGTGGCAAGATTGAAGCACAGACTCCAACATACAGCAATGCTGATGATACAGATTGGAGTGGAGCTAAATCATATGACTCAAAAGATAACTATATTGAGTATATGACTGAGTTCGGTACTTTGATCAAGCAGGATACAGACAACCAAGATTCTTTGGAAGTTATGCTTCCAAGCAAAGAAGCTGTAGCTAAAGTATACTTGAGTTCAGGTGTTACAACAGTTTCAGAAAGCGAAAGCGCTGAAGAAGGAATGATTGATACAGTTGAATTAACAAGGATACAGGTTGGAGCTGCTCAGTTAGCAAGTGCTGTAAGAGGTCAAGAAAAAGCGCAGAACTTGATCTTAGTAGGTGGTCCATGTATCAACGAAGCTGCTGGTGTTATCACTGGATGGCCATTCGTTAACGGACAACCACAATACGGTGCTGACAAGTGCGGTATGGGTCTAGAAGCTGGTGAAGCTAAGATTAAGCTTTACGAGAACGATGGAAACGTAGCAATGTTGGTTGCAGGCTTTGGTGCTGAAGATACAAAAAGAGCATCAAAAGTTATAGCTAACTATGATTCTCATGCTGATAGTTTATCAGGCATGGAAGTTGATGTTAGCGGAAATAGCATGAACGACATAACTGTTTCCAAAGTTGAAGCTGCTGCTCCAGCAGAACCAGAAGCATAAGGTTAAAACCTTATTTTTTTCTTTTTTTTTCTTTTTCTAAAATATGAATAAATTGTTCTTAAGATTTACTCTGTTGTTTTTGATGATTATTTTTTCTTTTCTATGTTGTGTTTTTTTCTTTGTATCCGCCTAATCTGCCATCACTTTTAATTACCCTATGGCAAGGTATGATTATCTGTGCAGGATTGTTCTTCAATGCAGTTCTTATTGTTCTATATGCTTTAGTATTCATAGCTTTGGCAATCTCTTTGTATGTTGTTACCTTGCCTTTTGGTATCTGCCTACATAATTCTAGAACTTGCTTTTGAAAAGTATTTTTGCAGAATATTTTATTTTTGGTCTTATTTTTTTATTGTTCTTTTTACTTTTCATCTTATTGGCTAAACTTTTGTTATTTCTAATCCTTTTCCTATATCTATTGTTTCTGAATCATATCTGTTTTTCACATGATATAAGTATTCTTTTACCTTTTCTTTGTGGCTTATAACATTGTCTGCGATGATTATTGCATTCTTTTTCAGGAGATTGTTTTGTTCTATAATCTTTATATATTCTATATATTCTCTTTTGACAGCGTCTATGAAGATTAGATCAAATTTTGTGTTGATATCCTTGAGCACTTCTTTGGCGTCTCCATTTATTACCTTTGTGTTCTTCTTATCCTTTAGATTTTGCTCTGATTTTTTAAACATTAGCTGGTCTTTCTCTATGGTAATTATCTCTGCGTCTTTATCTATGATTCCAGAAATTTTTTCAGTAGTATAGCCGTTATATGTTCCTATCTCAAGTATTTTTTTTGGCTTGTATCTTTTGATGATCCTTGAAAGAAGATCTAATGATCCTTTATCCAGGTTCCATCTTGGATCGTATTCAATCATCTTAAGCTTATCTTGCCTTTTTGCCAATCCTTAAGCAATTCTTTGGAAGTTGCTATCATATCTAGTTCATTTCCTTTCTTTAGCTTATTCTTTTTTTTTGCAAGATTTTCTAGAATAATTTCAGGAGATTTGTCAAATTTAATATCATAATGTTTGCATATCTTTTCTTTGAACATTTCTATAATCTTATATGCTGCTATGTCTGGATCTTTTATCTTTGTATAGTCTACTGCGCTGAATATTGCTAAAGTATCTATGTCTTTTTCCTTGTAGCTGTATACGCCGGGAGTGTCGAGAAACTGTATCTTTCCTGATACTCTTATCAATTGTTTAGCTTTAGTATAGCCTGACATTGAGCTTGTCTTAGCTGCTTGTCTGCCTTTTAGAGCATTTATCAAAGAGCTTTTGCCTGTGTTAGGATATCCTAATACACCTACCTTTACTTCTTTGCCTTTACTTAATTTCATTATCGCTTCTCTCAGATAATTGGTGCCCAGATGTCCTTTAGAGGATATGAAGACACAGGGAGCTGTTTTTTTCAGTTCTTTTTTCTGATCTTCTAATATCTCTTTATCTACAAGATCGCATTTGTTTATGACAAAAAGAAGTTTCTTGTCTTTTTTTACTATCTTGTCTTCTATCTCTTTATTTCTTGTAAGCTCAGGAAACCTGGCATCAAGAACCTCTATAAGTATGTTTGATTCATCTATTACTCTATTGATTATTTTCCAGAATGCCATTTTTTCATTTCTTTTTTTATTTTTGATACTTCAAATCCTGCTATGAACCTGTTGTTAATCTCTATTACTGGGAATCTCAACTGTCCTGTCTTTTGTATTGCTTTTTCTTTTGCTGCTTCGTCTATATCTACATCTATATCTTCATAGTCTGCTTTTTTGCCCTCTAAAAATTGCTTTAATCTTCTTGATTCAAGCGATAAAGGGGTTGTGTATATCTTTATCTTTGACATATATTTCACTCTATCTTTTTGATTATCTTGTTTAAATTATTTTTTGTGCTTTTGTTTTTATAAACCTTTGCTAATTCTCTTAACTCTTTTTTATATATCCTGAATCCTTTGCTTTCAAGCAGCTGCTTTAGTCTGCATATGTATTGGCAAAATTGGGTTATATTCTTTGGTTTTTCTGTATAATTGGCTCTTTCAAAGTCCAGCATAATAGGCTTTTTTGTCTTGTTTTCTATAATTATATGTTTATAGGGGTGGTGCATTTCTTCTTTGTTGATTTGCATAGTGTCAAGTGTATAGCATTGTTTGAATATATTCTTTAGAATTTTTTTTATCTCTTTTTTTTTTGATATTCTTATGTGTTGTTCTATAAATTCTCCTTCTATAAAATCATATACGAACATACTGCTGCTATGGTT
>CAYSVS010000072.1:0-5598 GCA_964434475.1 uncultured Methanosarcinales archaeon | reverse complement strand
AAATTTATAAACCAACTTGATCAAATAAATTTTGCAGAATTATCGAATTTCACACAAAGGATCATCTATCCCATAAGGTTTTTTTGAATAATATCTTTTTGCATGCTCAACTATCAACGCATGGTATTCTTGGAATAATATATAATCTTTTTTTAGATCAGACTCAAAAAAGTGCTTTATTTCCATATATCCTGCATCATTTTTGATCAACCCAAGATTTACAAATATTCTTTTAGTATATGCATCAACAACAAATTCTGGTTGTTTGTATGCATATAACAATATACTGTCACAAGTTTCATTCCCTATCCCTTTGACATCAAGAACATCATCTCTTGTTGGTGTTTTACCAGCTAAATTCAAAAATAATGAAGTGATGTTTCTCAAATATTTTGCCTTTTGGTTATAATAACCAGCAGGTTTTATCAATTCTTTTAACTTTGCATCGCTCAGTTTTTGCATACCTTTTGGAGTCAACGCATTAGCTTTATTCAGATTACTCAATGCTTTTTCTACAGAAATCCACCCTGTATTTTGCGTCAATACAGCTCCAACAACTATCTCAAACTTTTCTTTTTCATTTCGAGGAAAAGAATAATCTCCAGGATGATAGCCATTGACGCATCCTGTCTTAGTAGGATTGCATCCAGCATATCCAACTAATGGCCACCAGCCTTGATGACCATAAAGTTCCAGCAATTCATCATATATAAGTTTAATTTTGTTCATTCTAACCTCAACAGCCTCTTAAAATCATCAACTATCCTTTTTTCAAAATCAACTTTTCTTTCACCTTCCTTTTTGTCTGCCGCAAGCATATTCATAAGCAGATGAGTCATCTTTTCTTCCTGTTCAGGATCCATATCCTTTATTTTTATCTGACTAACATGCTCCTTTACCAATCTTTGCTCGACATCTTTAGAATCTGCAACATCTACCTTAATCTCCTCAAATTCTGCAGTCTTTAATGCAGACGTATTTTTCATCACAAAATATGCTCCTTTATCATACAACCTTTCAAATACTCTGTTAAAATCTATATCACTTATCCTGCCTTTTTCTAATATTCCTTTAAGCCTTATGGTTATTATATAATTTTCAAAGTTATTATCAACCTCTTTCATAAGTATGTTTTCAACTTCAATAGGAGAATTATGTTTTACATCTATCTTTATTCCATGATGAGGATGTATCTCAACAGCATGCCATTCTAATACGCCTTCGTCAATTATATAAAATCCTCCTTTACCATATTTTTCCAGTTCTGCAAAATTATTTGGAAACAATGCGCCAGGATAAGTTATCAAACCATAACCATCTTCGTATTTATCAAATATATAATGTACATGTCCTCCTGCATAATAATCAAATCCTTTTGGCAGCAAGCTTAAAGGATGTGCATCCATATTTTCCAATTCCTTTGGCTTAAACTCCTGTAATGCAGAATGAAACATGAATATCTTGTAACCTTCTTCCTGTTCAAGATTGGACTTTATAAGATTCTCATAATATTTCTTCTCAAGCATCCCTTTCTTGCCCAGCATACCTGTAATCTTAGCACCTGTCTTTCCATCCATAGTAAAGTTAAGCATCAATTTCTCATCAACAACTTTTCCTTTGACAACATTGATTATCAACCTTGCTTCTTCAAGAACATCAAGCATTGTCTTTCCAGACGGAGAAAAATCATGACTTCCAGCGATTATGTATACGTTGATCTCATTATCCTTAAGCTTTCTCAAATAAGAGACAACCAACTTTAACCTATCTACACTAGGTAAACTGGTATTGAACAGATCTCCAGCGATAAGCACAAAATCAACCCGTTTATCAATACACATATCAACAGCTTTCTTAAATGCCTTGACACTAAGCTCGCTTAATTTAGGATCTCTCCATGAGCCTATATGTACATCAGCCATATGTGCGAATTTCATAAACATCAAAAACTAATCAATATTTATATATTTAACCTGTAGAACATAGTAGTAACATCAATCGCTGCTGTCTTTACCTTCAAACTCGTTCTTGCTATGAAGTATCCCCTTAAAAACATTATCTTTTTCCTTTTTATCGCGTCTATCTTCTTCTGATATCTTTATATCTATGAAATTCAACCATTTATTAAGAATAAAAAAAACAATCAACAAAACAATCAAACCAATAATAATTTCCAATATCATTTTAAATCTATTCCGCCATATTCATTGCTGATATTTAAATCTTGTTTACTATCCTTTTGTGCAAAATTCTTGAACAAAGGTATTTTTATAGGCATAGCAAACTTAGTAAAATTGCTTGTTATTATCGCTTCACCTTTATCCAATGAAGCTATATTACGATTATCTGTGCTTAAATCTTGCGAAGCAGATTCTATTATCGCCTGCCTTTCAGGCTGCATCTCAATTCCCAAGATAATCTTCGTGTTCATGTTAGCCAATATCTGTCTGGGGATCAATGAAGGCAATTGTGTAATAGCTGTTAATCCAACCTTAAACTTTCTTCCTTCGCGAGCGATAGTAGAAAATATATTGCTTCCTTTTTCAAGTACATCCTTGCCAAGAACACGCGGTGCTTCTTCTAATACAACATTTATGACTGGCTTCTGGTTCAATGTACCCTCCATCTTATATCTTTTATATCTTGCAAAAATTTCAGCAGTAACCAAACTGCCAACCAATATCTCCACACTTCCTCCAAAAGATGAAGTGTCTATTATTACAGTATTGCCTTGTTCAAGTTCACTACATATATCTTTTATCGTGGTTTCTCCAGATGCAGTCTCAAATATACTCTTTCCAAAAACACCAGTATGAGTTACATCAAGACCTAATACAGAAGCAACAACCCTTTTTATCACAGCTATAGTGCCCTCAAAAAAATTATTTACTTTTGATAAAGGCTTATCCATCAACAACGCTTCTATCCAGCCGTTACCATAATCCCTATAATAAGCCTGCAAAGCCTGTACTTGAGGATCAGAAAAGTTAACACATCCGTTAAAATGATACGGCTTTATGTTCTTTATATTTATCTTCAAACTTCTTGTGCCTGCAGGAGGATTGTTAGGAGTATAATAGATAACATTATCCTTTTGATGATGATCTTTTAATCCTTGCTTGTTCCTTCCAAAATACTCGTCATGCGGATCAAGTACAAGCACACCGCAATAATCCTTGTCAACAATATCCCATAGCATAACACTAATTAGATTGCTTTTACCTCTCCCTGTTGTCGCTGGAATCAAGATATGATGCGAAAAAACATCCTTTCCAGATAAATAGATAGGCACATCCTCTAAGATTTTTGTTCCTGAACGCAAGTTACCAATAAATATAGAATCATCAGGTTTTGTCAAAAACTTAAGATCATCCTTAACTATAGATCTTACATGAGAAAAAAAGTTAGGCAATTGTTTGCATAGTTTCGCATTATTATCTGCAATAGTTATCATAGGTTTAAGATAAGCAAGACTATAGTTACGCAGATTAGCATCATAAAACTCATTATCATCATTTTCCTCTAGATTCATGCCAGATATCAACTCAAGATTCTGCTGTGAAATCTGGCTGCCATAAAGAAGATCATATACTTGCAGAATAACCTTTCCACCTTGAATATCAGCAACAAGGAGTTCTCCTAACTCAATCTTTTCATCTGATTTTTGACGTACACAAATTTCTCCAAATTTGCCGCTTATCACCAGTCCCTTTACCATAAGAACAAAGTTAGATAAAAGATATTTAAAGATTTGGATTGAAAAAAAATAAATTTAACCACTAACCATAGACAAATAAAGCTTGTTGATTTTCGAAATAATTATAAACCAAAAATTTAAGCAGGATAATATGGCAAAAAAGACACTGACAGTGCATATAGATTCAGAAGTCCTGGATAACTTCAGGAACTATTGTAAACTTAATGCATTGAAATTAAGCGCAAAAGTAGAGCTGTTGCTTAAGCAAGAGATGGAAAATGCAAAATCAAACCCAACATTGGTGCAATTGTTTAAAGATATCTTAGAAAACAAGAGATTCGTACAAATAGGAAAAAAACAGGATCAAACACATCTTCAGTATAAGCCTAAGCAGGAAGTAAAAGAAGTCATCCAAGGCATAAAAGAAAAAAAACAGGATTATAATCCCGAAACAAAACAAGAGCAAAAAAAACATGAAAAAACTCCAGAAACTAAAAACGCACCAACATTAGACCAACTAAGGTATAGAAAAGGCTTATAACTTTAATTCAATTTTAACCAATTGATCAATCTCTTCATGACTTACTGCGCATCCGTGCAGTTTCAATGCCCATAATACTGCTTGAAGCAGAATTTTTCGGGGTTTTTTTACAATCTTTGTCTTTTTAGGAAGATATTTTTCAAACAACCCATTTTCATAAGCTACCATGGCCAGTTCACAGGAACGTATGAATTTAATATCTCCTACCCTATTCTTTAATTCTTTTATCTTATTCTTATCAATATTCACTTTA
Organism: uncultured Methanosarcinales archaeon; assembly: GCA_964434475.1. Classification (GTDB taxonomy): domain Archaea; phylum Nanobdellota; class Nanobdellia; order Woesearchaeales; family CAYSVS01; genus CAYSVS01. The sequence continues at coordinate 1,107 of CAYSVS010000072.1, read as the reverse complement.
GTATGATATTTTCTTGACAAAATATCAGGTATTGAATCAGGATTCTCTATTATAGCTCTTGTCATCCTTTCATCTACAACAATGGCATCAGCTCCCTGCAATAATGCAAGAGCTATGACTTCCATCTCTGCGTAATGAATAATCTTCAATTTCTCTTTTCCAGTGTAATAGCAAGAATTAGCTATTTTCAAAAGTTCTTCTGTCAGATTTTTCAATTGATTATTATCTTCATGCACTATCACAATATCTCTTCTTATAGTATCCAGAACTTGTAAGGACTCAAACTTAAACTTTTTTGTAGCTAAAGGCACATCTATAAGTTCTTTCTTTACTGATGTAGGTATTATATACTCGCCATTATATCTATCTTTAAGTGCTTCCAATATCCACAATAGATTATTCACCGTCAAACTTATCACTGGTCCTGAATCAAAAATTATAGATCTCATTTGAATAATCCTCTTGCAAATTTCATCCTTTTTTTAATATCGTATATAAATGGCTGAGCATCTACTATTTCAGTCTTACCAAAATAACTCATAAGTTCCCATTGTGAAATACCCATAAGACTTGCTGCTCTTCTTATGGTCAACCCGTGCTCCACTAATTTTGTACCTTTGTTTATCTTTGCTTTTGTCACCACTTCTTCTATGAAGTTCTTCAGTCGGTTATCCAGCTTATTTATCACATTAAAAAGAGATTCAATCTCAGAATTATATTTGCCGAGAACATCCTTCTGCAGATATGTTCTTGCATTCTTGAGATGAGTAAATATTTTGCTGTATTCTGACTGTTTTAAATAAGGCACTCTTTGAATTACCTTATATATAGAATACATCAAGATAGCTATAGATATGGAATCCTGATCTTGGTAGATGCTTGCATTATGTATGACATGGTTACTAAGTTCACTTAATTCAGCAATATCCTGCTCTTCCCTTACCTCAAGAATATCTATTACACCGTCAAACACAGCCAATATATCTTTTTTTACTTTTCCTATCATAAAGATAAACTTAAATCTAGCATTTAAAAGGTTTTTGCTTTTTAAAAAAAACTGTACGATTTGAAAATTCTTGCAATTTCTATATTTATTAATTTTGCAAT
>CAYSVS010000071.1:0-5726 GCA_964434475.1 uncultured Methanosarcinales archaeon | reverse complement strand
AATTTATAAACCAACTTGATCAAATAAATTTTGCAGAATTATCGAATTTCACAGTTTTAAAATATAATTAAACAAAAATAAAGAGGCATATACAATGATAAAAGATAAAATAGAAGAAGAGATAATAGAAAAAAATGAATGCGAAGAACTTCTTGAAGATGATGAGATAGATCCAATCGAAGCTGCGTTTATGAGAGGATATAAGGAAGCTGAAGAATCAAAATTTTAATACTCTAGTAGTAAATATATATATCATATATACCATATAGAGTAATTATATATAACAAGAACTACATCTATTTCTCTAGCGGGGGTGTATCATATGAAAGATACAAGGTTTAAGCTTATCGACGATTGGAAAAAAAAATCTGAAGAAGGTATATATGCAGAAGATTTTAGACAGGAACTTTTAGAAGATGGAGAAATTTCTGCTGAAGAAGAAGGCTTTATGAAAGGATATGAAGAAGCCAGTTAATTTTTGTTTTGTTATTATATTATTTAAGTAATGTCGAAAACTATTTAAATACGTCTCTTTTCTTTAATTATATAATAAACAGAGATTATACATAAATAATCTATAATATATTAAGATATCAAAATGACAGAAAAAAACGATTATGGAGCAGATAAAATCTCAGTATTAGAAGGTTTAGAAGCTGTGAGAAAAAGACCAGCAATGTATATAGGAAGTGTAAGCTCCAGAGGTTTACATCATCTTGTATATGAAATAGTAGACAACAGTATAGATGAAGCATTAGCAGGGTATTGCAATAAAATAATAGTAATTATTCAGAAAGACGGTAAAGTATCAGTATCAGACAACGGAAGAGGTATTCCTGTAGAAAAGCACCCTAAATTTGATATGCCTGCAGTCCAGATAGCATTGACAAAATTGCACGCAGGCGGAAAATTCGATTCTTCTACGTATAAAGTATCTGGAGGATTACATGGAGTAGGCATCTCTGTGGTCAATGCATTATCTAAAGAATTAGAAGTAGAAGTTAAAAGAAACAGCAAAACATGGCATCAAAAATACCAAATAGGTAATCCAGTATCTGAACTTATCGCATTAGATGAGACAGAAGACACAGGAACAAAAATAACATTTCTGCCTGACGACGATATTTTCGAAACAACTGAATTCAGTTTTGACATACTTTCTGCAAGATTGAGAGAACTTGCTTTTCTTAACAAAGGCATAGAGATAACCATCCAAGATAAAAGAACAGATAAAGAACATATTTTCAAATATGATGGAGGCATAATAAGCTTTGTTAAATTTCTTAATAAGTCAAAAACAACACTTAATGAACCTATATACTTTGAGAAGAACAAGAACATGATAGATGTTGAAGCATCATTACAGTATAATGAATCTTATCAGGAAAACATATTCAGCTTCGCCAATAACATAAACACACATGAAGGAGGCACTCACTTAGTAGGATTCAAAACAGCACTTACAAGAGTGATAAACAATTATGCTGATAAGAATAATATGTTAAAAAACAGCAAACTATCTGGTGAAGATATAAGAGAAGGACTTACAGCAGTAATATCCATAAAAATCCCGCAACCCCAGTTTGAAGGTCAAACAAAAACAAAATTAGGTAATTATGAAGTGAAAGGGATAGTAGATTCTGTAGTAAGTGAACAATTATCTACATATTTTGAAGAAAACCCAAACATAGCCAAAGGTGTAATCAATAAATGTATAAATGCTGCAAAAGCAAGAGAAGCCGCAAGAAGAGCAAGAGAATTGACAAGAAGAAAAGGAATACTGGAATTCTCAAGTCTGCCTGGAAAATTAGCAGATTGTTCTAGCAAAGATGCTGCCAAGTGCGAAATATATCTTGTTGAAGGAGATTCAGCAGGAGGTTCAGCAAAACAAGGAAGAAACAGAAATTTTCAAGCTATACTGCCATTGAGAGGAAAAATACTTAATGTAGAAAAAGCAAGATTGAATAAGATCTTGTCCAATGAAGAGATAGGCACAATCATAACAGCATTAGGCACAAACATAGGAGAAGAGTTTAATCTGGAAAAAACAAGGTATCATAAGATTATCATAATGACAGATGCTGATGTTGATGGTCAACACATAACTTGTCTTATACTCACATTCTTCTATAGATATATGAGACAATTGATTGAAGCAGGATATCTTTATATTGCGCAGCCTCCTTTATATCTTATAAAAAAAGGTAAAAAGCTCAGATATGCTTATACAGACGAAGAAAAAGATAAGATTATCAAAGAATTAGGCAGTGAAGGATTGGGAATACAACGTTATAAAGGTTTAGGAGAGATGAATCCAGAACAGTTATGGAAAACAACAATGAGTCCTGAGACAAGAACATTAAAACAAGTTACCATAGAAGACGCAGTAATAGCTGACGAGGTATTCACAGTACTCATGGGAGATCAAGTAGAGAATAGGAGAAAATTCATACTAGATAATGCTAAATATGTAGCTGAATTAGATATATAAAAAATAAATAGAGTCACCAACATCCCTAATTTATGGTTTTTCAAACCATAACTTTTATAAAGTGCATAAATTTTCTGGTGTTCAGTATGGCAAAAAAGAAAAAAGATTTCACAAAAGCTAAGAAAAAGAAATGGATCGAGATAGTTGCACCTATTTTTTATAATAAACAGATTATAGGTGAATCATATGTACAGGAAGCTACAAACTTGATCAACAGACAAGTTAAGGTTAATCTTATGACACTTACAAGAGACATAAAAAAACAGAATATTAATGCTGTTTTTATAATAAAGGATATAAAAGAAAATAAAGCTTTTACCAAGATGATAGGCTATAGGATGATTCCTGCTGCACTTAAAAGAATGATAAGAAGAAAAAAAAACAAGATAGAAAGCAGCATCATTATGAAATCAAAAGATGATATAGAATTCCGGATAAAGCCTTTAGCTATTACACATAATAAAGTAAGCAATTCAGTAGCAACAGACATAAGAAGAAAATATCTAGAACTACTAAAAGATAAAGCAAGCAAAACAAACTATGAAAACCTGATATTTGAAATTCTCGGAAATAAGATACAAAAAGATATAAAATATAAACTATCTAAAATAGCCCCTATGAGAACATTTGACATAAGGGCCATAAAAGAAGTTGTAAAAAGAACAAGATAGATTACCTTATTATTTCTATTTTATTTATTCAGCATATTTTTTAGGTTTTAATACAATAGTCTTTGTAAAAAAGTAGTGAATTTCATCTACGCATATATTTTCCGATTGTAAGAAAAGTTTTTATATCATTTAATATTATAACAAGTAATGAAAAAAAAGATCATATCATTAGCAATACTTATTTTACTTATAGGATGCACATCTCCTGAGATTAAAAAGCTTAAAAAAGTTGAAATCAAGGAATACCAAGGAGAAAAATTAGGCTCAATAACTGATTTCAGGGAAAATTCTATATCTGGTCCTCAATATATAAATATCTCAAAATATAAACTTAATATTACAGGATTAGTCGAAAATCAAACAGAATATACATATCAAGAAGTTTTAACAAAACCCAAATACAATAAAGTCACGACAATATATTGTGTTGAAGGCTGGGATGTGACAATATTATGGGAAGGTATCCTTCTCAAGGATATTTTCAATGATACAAAAATTAAACCAGAAGCAAATACAGTTATATTCTATGCAGAAGACGGCTACACATCCTCCTTACCATTGGATTACATAATCAAGAATGACATAATGATAGCATACAAGATGAACGATATTGTTCTTCCCCCAGAAAAAGGCTATCCATTCCAGCTTGTAGCAGAGGATAAATGGGGTTATAAATGGGTAAAATGGATAAAAAAGATCGAACTCCACGATAATCCTCATCACAGGGGATACTGGGAGCAAAGAGGCTATAACAACAACGCAAGCATAGAAGGAAGCAAATTTAAAGAGATAAAATAAAATGCAAATAGGACTATTATACGCAGGATTGATCAGCTTGATGCACATATTAAGTGACTACATCAGTTTAAAACTTAAAAGATACAGGGAAAAGATCTTGAGTTTTGCAGCAGGTGTTTCGATAACATACCTCTTTCTGCATCTTCTTCCTTTTATCCATGAATCAGTCAAATATCTCAGAGATCTCAGCTACGTTTCCATATTAGCAGGATTTACATTTTTCCATCTTATTGAAAAATACATATATCAACACAGAGAAGCAGAAAAAAGGATCAAAGAGCTGAAAGAAGTGCATAGTATAGGCTTTTTCATATATTATTTCATAGTAGGCATAGTTCTGTTTTATGTGACAAACCAAAATCTTGTAGAAGGAACACTTTTGTTTTTTCCTATATTATTCCATTCAACAATAAGCTCAGCTTCAACAAGAGAGATACATGCTGAGATAAAAGAAAACCTGCTATGGAGAATACTTGTATCAAGCTCAAGCCTTTTGGGTGCATTATTTTTCTTTTTTTTCAATGTTCCTTTAACCATTATGTTCAGTCTTTTAGGGGTTGTTGTGGGCGGATTGTTCTACATAATCATAAAAGACATCCTACCAGAAGAAAAAGAAGGCGATCCAAAATATTTCATTTTAGGGATGATTTTATTCGTAATATTAATATTAAGTTTATGAGGTGAAAAATCAAAAACCTGAGCATGACCAATTTGTTGGAATTGCTGCTGCAGTAGGAATAACTTCATTGATTATGGTATTATTTGTCGTATTGTTCGCAGAAATGCAAAGCTATGTCATACCTTGGATAGTCGGTTTTATGGCTTTGATGGGAATATTTTTAGGATATTTTGCAAGCAATAAGAGATAAGTTTTATATATTTTCTTCATTTACAGACGATATGAAAAAAATATTCAAAATAGTATTGTTTTTAACGATTATAGTAACCATCCTTAATCTAAGCATAGATCATTTTATTGAACATGACAATTATAAGAATATGCAAACTACAAACATTATAACAACTTATATTGCAGACCACACCTATACAAATCAGCAGCAAGACAAAGACATACCAAAAGAACATAAAATAGAAAACAAGATAACAGGAATATGGTAATTTTTCGAAAAATATTAAAATCATCGCTAAAATATATAATATATGACCACTATAAGCTATATTAAGAATTTCTTGAAAGATAAAAGTGTTGCATCCATTACACCTAGTTCCAGATATACGACCAAAGCGATATGCAAAAAGATAGATTTCAACAAAGACAATATAATAATAGAATATGGTCCAGGCTCAGGTGTAATATCAAAAGAATTGCTCAACAACCTAAGTCTGGAATCCAAACTTATACTCATAGAACAAAACAATAATTTCATCAGGCATCTGACTAAGATAAAAGACGACAGATTAATCGTTGTAAAAGACGATGCTAAACATATCAAGCATATAATGAAAAGATACAATATTAGTAAAGCTGATTATATTATATCAGGAATACCTTTCTCTATGATTCCAGATAAAGATAAAAGTAATATAACCCTGGAATCTTATGATGCGCTTAAAGATAAAGGCAAATTCATTTTATATCAAACATCATCGTTAATGAAAAAATATCTTAACAAATATTTTCACACAAAAACCAATTTCAACATACGCAATATTCCTCCTTTAACTATTATGGAAGGTACAAAAAAGAGTACAGGGAACTTTGCAAAATTAGCAAAAACGTAAACTCTATATATCTACTTGATATT
>CAYSVS010000070.1:0-5743 GCA_964434475.1 uncultured Methanosarcinales archaeon | reverse complement strand
ATATGTTTCAGGAATTTTCAAAATTAAATTACCAAAAGTTATTAGATGATGGATTACATCCTAATTCAAATGGATATGAAGAAATGTATAAATTAATTAAAAATTTCTTAATCCAAAAACAGATAATAAATTAACGCCCAGCCCATAAATTTATTCTTTGTCGCATTTTAAAGAACTCTGAAATTTCCCTTCGGGAAATATAACAGCGATCCCGATGTTAAACTCAATTCAAAAAAGACTTTTAATTTTTAGAAGGAGCCCCATTCCACTAGATGTATTTTTTTATCATAATTATTAAATCAGATATATCTTTATTGTTTCTAGATCTTGCTGCCATTGAACGAACAATCTGGACAAATGTCACAAATGTTTGATAATCTTTGTCAAAGTAATCATTACTGTGATGTTCATTATAACCTCGCCAAAAAGAATCTTTTTGCTTTTTCGTTTTAATTAAACCTTCAATAAAAAAGGGTTTTGCCAGTCCTAAACCTTTTATTTTATGCCCAAAACCATCTTCATCAACGAAGTAAATTTTTGTTTTTTTGGGATTTGTTCGATTCTTGATTATGAAGTTTCTAGGATGAATATCGTTAATTTCTAAGACTATGTCAATTTTTAGTTTATGTCTTAACTCTTTATATTTTCTAGTAATTTTATCAATAAAAGATTTATCAATTTGTTCTCCATCACAAATATTTCTAATCATAGAATCAAAAAATGAATCGGCGGATTTAGATTCATCAATATCATTTAATTCATGAGCTTCTCCAACAAGTTTTCCCATTTGATAGTAAACTTCATTAGGAATTGGTTTAGATAGAACATCATAAAAAAGATCACCATCAACCCATTCAAATAGAACATAGTTATTTTCTCTGCCATAAAATTTAGGGAATGCATAAGGTAATATTTTGACATTTCTTTCAATTCGTTTTGCTTGTTTAGTTTTTGAACATAACCTTAATTTATACTTTTTGTTATGTTCATCTATAACTAGATACGATTCTCCAGAAATTGCGCCATGTCCTGCTAATGATTTTATCTCTTTAATCTTTAAAAAATCTGAAAAGGGATTATCCTTCAGTATTTGTTGTATTAATTTTTCTGTCATTTTTTAACCTTAAAAACACTTCTTGTACCCCACCAAACCCCACTTTGTTTTTTATACTCGTCTGTATCCTTTAACTTGGTGAGATATAATGTTGAATTGCCATCAAAAAGCAAATTAAAATTTAGTTTCTTGTTAAGATTTTTCTCCATTGTAATAATAAAACTTTCGTTCTTATTTTTTTGCCTAGAAAAATTAATATTATATCCTTGCTTTTTAGCAACATCAAATATTTTTTTTGTTGGAATAATTTTATCATTTTGATAGATTACCATCCGAGGAGTATCTTTACATAATTTCATGAAATCAGGATATCCTTCTTTAGTTTCAGAATCTATTTGTAAGAAAGCTTTTCCATTCTTTTTCAAGACTCGCCAGATTTCTTCAAATAAAAATGCTTTATTATCAATATATGGAATACAAACCTGACTAATAATCAAATCAAAATAATTATTTTCAAATTTGAGACCTTTTCCAACATCATAAAAGAATGGCTTTGGTAAGTTGGTTTTTAGAATTGGATGGCCAAATTTTTCAGCATTATTATAAAAATCTATTTTAGAATGCATATTGCCTTTCTTTTTGTCATTAATGCCATATAATAATATATTTTTGTTAGGATATTTTTTCCTAAGTTCAATCAGGCACTTACCTTCACCAAAACCAATTTCAAGTATTCTAAATTCATTTTGATGAATCGACTTCTTCTCAATAAAATTTTGAATGGAGTTATTACCAAATCTAGATTCTAGTATCTCTAACCCTCTTGATCGATACCATAATTTATTTGAGTTCTGCATATGATTAAATTATTTAAATAAATATATAAATGTTCTTGTGGAATGGGGCTCTTGATGTATTTGCTTGATGGCTCACTTTGTTCGCTCGATAGCAAAGTCTTTTCTGAACTTCTTCGGAATTTTTTCAAAATTCCTCGACCCACGCTGCGCTCTCACTTCGTTCGGGACGTTTAACAGACATATTATACATTTAAGAATGATTTTATTAATATTTACTTTCTTAACATGTATCCTTGTTCTATACCTTCATTAATTATATCTTTTGAAATTGGCATTTTCGAATGATGATTTATTTTCAGTCTTCCTTCTAGAACATCAATATCTGTTCTTGAGGTAGCGACTTGAAACTCTTCTCTTAATAATTCAATATAATGTTCAAAAGGTATAGAAATAGAGTCTCTTGCGCCAATTATTCGTGTATTATCAATAATTGACTGTAAATCTTGAAAATCAGTGTTTTGTGTTAACATAAAATCATTTCCACTAATTTGAGTTTTGGAAATCCCTATTTGATTTAGATCATCATATAAATTCACAATATGTGCAATTCTAGATATATTAACTAAATCGCTTGTTTCTCTATTAAATTCTTCAAAATGATAATGAGGGAGTGGATTCCAAACTCCAAGCACATTGGGTTCTTCATTTCCAACGCACAAGGCATTGTCTATATATTCTGTAAGATACATAGCATATTTTTCATTTTCAAAAAAAGAATGTGCATTAACAATAAATCTTGAATCATTATTATGAAGTCGACGAAGATTTTGAAACTGATTTTTTATAACTGTTTTATCCATATGCGGTGGATTAATCAAAAGAGTATATTTTTGTTTATTAATATTAAGCAAGTAAACTAGTTCTGTATTTCCATAATTCATAAAGGATAATTGCAATCTATCAGAATCTCTTATTTTAATTTGTTGAGCTATAGAACCATTTTCATTTTCATTTAGTGCAATTGCAAAACTAAGCATGATTTCATTATGTACTTTCTGAATATATTTTTTTTCAGATTGAATATAATATAATGGACCACCTGGAAATAAATGAGGTCCATATTTAATTTTACTACTCATTTATTTAGGAAATAAAAACTAATTTATAAATCTAAGGATATAAGTAATATAAATTAAAAACTAAACTCATAATATGAAAAACTAGATATCTCTTATTTCACCCATATATGTTTATTTTTATATATCGCATTCGCTCATTCGATAGAACGCCCTCTTTCTCGACTTTGATTTTTTCCTTCGGAACGTTGCACTAAAAATCAATCCTAACGGAGAGTTTAACAAGGATCCTGATGTTAGTTTCAATTTTCGTAATCGCCTAAATGTAAATGGGGCAAAAGCTTTATAACATTCCACATGTTACTTTAAAATATGGTTGCTAAAAATTCACCAAGTGGTCAAGATCAAGATGAATTGTCAAGTTTTCATAGAAATAGTCCTGACCCAGGCATATTACAAATGTATTTAGAAGAACAAAAATATAATGTAATTCAACCAATTCATCCACTCCTTAAAAACTTGATTCAGAATGTAAAAGATAAAGTTGTTTTAGATGTTGGATGTGGTTTAGGTTCTGTTTTTTGTAAAGGTCTACTTTATTATGGTTTAAAGCCTGAAAACTTATATTCATTAGATCAAGATCCAAAAAATTTTGAACATGATGAATATCCAAGAGTTCATAAAGTAGTTGGTTCGGTTGAACAAATGGATTTTGAATCCAATTTCTTTGATGTAGTTCATTCTAATGAAATGACTTTTGATAATTTTAGCATAAACTACACTCAAGCACTTAGAGAAATTGGTCGAGTACTAAAACCAGGCGGATTTTATTTAGCTAATGAATATTTTGATCAAGTTGTAGAAATGAAAAAAATAGATTCTAGGGTAGATAGGAGCACACAACATCTAATTGATATTGTTAACGATGAAAAGTTACTTGACAAACTGAGCTTTAAACCCGTAGATAGAATCAAATACTTTGATTCTTCCAAAGTAAAACCATACCAATTTATATTTTATCTATTTCAGAAAAAATAAGCTTTTGCCCCTTCATTCTTTGTCATGATGTATCACTTCGTTTTTTGGATGGACGGCGATTATGAAAACTCAAAAATTTCCCTTCGGGACGTTGCATTAAATTTTAGGTCTTCCAATAGGTCAGACGAAACTAACAGCGCGCGATGTTAATTGCAATTTTTATTTCAGCACTTTCGATACTTTTTTAAGATTCAACTTATTCTACTATGTATATGTTAAAGATTAAGTTACCTAAAGAACTTGAGAATGAATATTATGAAATCAATAGAGAATACAGCAAAATTCAGAATGATTGGAAAAAATATGCTGATGAAATAATTCCCGAAGATAAAGAATTTGCTCAAAGAATTATAAAATTCATAATCCAAGTAATTAATTATATTATTGACAATTATAATAATTTGAATATCAAAGAATATCAAGAATTTTTAGCGCATTATGATTATGAATTTCTTTATGGTCCAAGTGGAGATGATATGAATTATTTATCCTTTGATGAAAGTCTTGATGGTGAACCAGTTACTGAATTTTGCTGGGAATTGAAAGATGAAGACTTCAAAATTACTAAAGCAAAATTAGAAGAAATTAAATCAAAGTATTCTCAAGTTCTTTCTATGTTTTAACGTGCCAAAATAAAAACTTCTTCGGCTTCGCCTCGACCCACGCTGCGCTCTCACTTCGTCAGGGACGTTTAACAAGGATCCTGATGTTAAGTCCAATTTTTGTTGGCTCGCAATAGTCCAAATCTCCGATTTGGGAAATTAATAGAAAACGGGCGGGCGTCTTAAAAACCTGCCATCCTAAACCAATACATTAAACCTTCTAAATCTTTCCCTTGTAACTCATCGGCTAATTTAGTTGCTCCCATTTGTCTATAAGCTTCCATGATTCCTTCAGCAGTTAAATATCCTTCTAATCCTTGAAATTCTGGAATTTGTCGCATTATATGAGCCATCACTTTTTGATTATCTTCATCTTCCAATGACCTTTTAACTCTTTCAACTAAGACAGGTTTAACTCTCCCTAACATATCTTGTTGAATTTTTCTCCTTACTTGACTATCGAGCATTGTTCTATATGGATTTTCTGAACTTCCCACATAATTCTGAACAATATTCGCGGCTCCAAGATACATCATCATAAAGAAATCCTCAAATTTTTCAAATGGTTTATCACAACCTTTTCCTCTGAATCTTTTCATTGCATAGGTTGCAGTTCCTTCCGTGATAAATGGATGCGCTTGCAATACACCTCTTTCTTTTTCAATCAAATGCCAAACCTCATGAACAATAATTTCATCCCCATCCTCCTGTTCCTTACTATGATTTCGGTATGGTTGGAAAATCAAAACATCCGCTCCTGACTCAAATTCTTGTGGAATTAAAATATTTCCAAGTTTATCTTTTTGGGTTCTTGTAACTTCTGCAATGGCTTCATCACTTATGTCTATTCCATAGGCATCTTTCCATATAGTTCTTGCTAAATTTTGAGAAATGAAATCAAAATACTTATCTAAAGTTTCAAATTCTTCTCTAATCATCGCCAAAGCGTCAGGTCTTTGTGGACAAATTCCATCAATATATTGGAGTCTAGGACGATAGCTTAAAGGTGTTCCTACACCGTTTTAAAATTCCAATACTCTACTTACAGATTCTTCAGCAGATTTAATCACTTGTTTCATAGAGTTTAGTTTGGTATAGGCATTTATAAATGTTTCTATAGTTCTGGAGTTGTGCAGATTTTTCTAAAAACCGAAAAAATTAGGTAGTTGAACACTT
>CAYSVS010000069.1:0-5755 GCA_964434475.1 uncultured Methanosarcinales archaeon | reverse complement strand
TCTGAGAAATCAGCTGAACAAAGTTCTGCGAGGTGGGACAAAAATTACGCCTAACGTCGGGATCCTTGTTAGTTGCGTCTGCAAGACCGAGGTTTAGTGCAACGTCCCGAAGGGAAACCGAAGAGTTTAGTTTAAGTTTATATTATTTCGACCAAAGGGAGTCTATATGTCCGAAGGACGGGGGATTTTAGTCCGATAAGAAAGAGCGAATGCGACACATCAAGGACAAGAAGAAAGGCGAAGTAGCTATTTTTCATATAAAACAAAACTTGGAATTTTATCTAGACCAATATAATTAAACATTTTATAGTTTGCTCTTCTAGCAGTAGATGATAATTGTCTTTTCTTAAGATTAGACTTAGGTATAAAAGGATAAAAAATGATTTTTTGATGTTCAATACCTTTCTCGATCCATTTAAAATTAGCAATTAAAGGGGGCATTATAAAACCAGATTTCAAAACTTTATCGATTATTTCCCAACCTGCACCAAATATTTCAGATTTTGGTTTTGAATTATTAGTTTTAACTTGAACTCTAAAAGAACAACCAGTACATTGTAAATCATAAAGAGGATAATTTTTTGGTAAAAGCATTAATTTCTTTTTACAATTAGGACAAGGAACTAAATCAACAACTTCTTGTTCTCCAAAATCTCCTGAAATTTTATTATTGCTCATTTGTTGTCACCTTCTTAATGTCATCTAAACATTTCAAACAATCTTCTTTATATATATCAATTTGAGGAATTGTTAAATTAGAAAATTCAAAATTGAATAATAATGAAATCATATTATGTCTCGTTTTTTCATAATAATAAAAGTCATATTTTTTCAAATTAAATTTGTTTTCTGATGAGAATTTAACTAAATATTTAGAAATTCCTGTTGCTAAAAATTGATTATGATTGCTTTTTATATTTTGTAAAGAATTAAACTTAGTTTCAAACATATTTCTAAAATTTGTATGTGCATTAGAAATATTCTCTTGAATTATTTCTTCAAATTTATTAAATATGGTTTCTTCATTTGTTCCATTAGCATTTGCAAATGTTAAAAATAATGAAAAATTTTTTTGAAATTTATTTTGAATTTTAAAAATCCAATTAAGAACCTCTAATATATTCCTCTTTGTTACATTGGAAATAGAACCTGTGAAATCAAGATTGATCACATCACAAGGAAATATTTTACTCTGATGCAATTCTACAAAAACTTTATTATATTCTTTCCCTATTTCAAATCCTATTTCACTATGAATTGCAAATTCATTAGGTAAAAGTTCCGTTAATTTTCTGCAGGTTGAGCCATCACTTTCAAAACATTTAAACTTTCCCTTATTAAATCTTAATTGTCCTGTTTCAGTTTCAGTAATATCAAATAAATTATGTTCTGAAAATAATTTAACATCATCTAATGTTTCCGTTGTTAATCCTATCATTGAAAACTCATGTTCATCATCATAATTTAATTTTGCAAATTCAACCCACTTTTCCCTTATATGGTTTTTTTCAGAAGAGTTATTTATATATTTAGTCATTTTTATCTCCTGAAAGAATTTTCAACTAACTCGTAAAATTTTTTTTTAAGTTTGTCTATGTCTCCTTTAGATTCTTTAATTGAAATCTCAAACGATAACAATACTTCTTCTAATATATCTCTGTATTTTTTAGGAAATGAGTCTAAATATTTTTTATTTAAAATAATCTTATTTTCTGATTCTGTTTCTTTTTTTGGAATAATGAATGTGTTTTTTTGTTCTTTGGTATGAGGAGATTTGGTGTCTGTTTTTGAAACATTTTTCTTTTTTTCTTCTATTTTTTCAGGTTCTTCATATTTAATTGTTACTAAGGATGATTTTTTTATTTTTTCAATTCTTTCTTGCTTTTTTTCAATCTTTTTTTCTTCATTTAATTCTTGATTTTTCTCATAAATCTTTTTTTGCACGATTTCCGAGAATATTTTTGTTCTCATTAGTTTATGAATATAATTTTGCAATGCCATGTATTCAGGATGTGTTTCCCTAAAAGAATGTCTATCAATATTCATAGCATTTTCAAGTCCTTTTTCAATATATATCTCGCAAAAAACCCAACTTTTAAAAATGATGTCTGCAGAATTAGGATAGTCCATAAAAGTTGTTTCAAAACCATATCTTCTTGCAATTGGAACTCCTTTTATTTTTATTGAAATTCCATTAAATTCTTTAGGAGAGATATAACTATGTTGCATATAAAAATATCCTTTAAATTTTATATCTACATCTGTATTTTTAATCTCATCTTTAAATGAATATACCTTTCTGATGTGGCTATCTTCTTCTGTAAATAAAATAGGTTTTTTCAAATAAAATCCATCGAAATCAACTGTAAATTTATACTTTATAATTTGATTTTTTATTTCAGATATAATTTTATCTTTTATTCCAGATATAGGTCCATTTTCCAAATACTCTATTGGAAGATATGACGACAAATCATAAATAAATTTTAAATATTCATTATCATTTTCTATGTTTCTTATTTTTTTTTGTCTTTCTTTCCTAAATTGAACTAATTCTAACATTGAATTAAAAGATTCTGTTTCATAATTCTTTTTATCTAAATTTTTAGCTATTTGTGATAATTCTCTTTTGTTTTCAAATATGTTTAAAACATTTTTTTTAATTTTTTTTAATCTGATTAAGGTATAATGTTCTTCCTTATCTTCTTCTTCTTTTTTAATGTCGTATTCTCCTTTTACTAAACCCTTTTCACCAGTTTCAGGATCAACAAATTCTATATCTTCTGTTAGATACTTTTTAAAATTAATAGAGGCAATAAATTTGAAATTCTCTCCTTTTTTACTAGATTCCACTTCAAGTTCATCACAAATTTCACTAACTGCAATAAACCCTATTCCTATTTTTCCAATTAAAGGTCTTTTAAAAATAGTTGATAGTT
This sequence comes from uncultured Methanosarcinales archaeon, assembly GCA_964434475.1. GTDB lineage: Archaea > Nanobdellota > Nanobdellia > Woesearchaeales > CAYSVS01 > CAYSVS01. The sequence goes on along the minus strand of CAYSVS010000069.1, from coordinate 2,816 downwards.
CTATTTCTCCTTTATCTCCTCTTTTAGAAGATTTACTAATCCAAGCAAATCTATTATTAAATTCTACAGCATTCATTCCAATACCATCATCTAAAATAGTTATTGTTTCATCTAGTGGTTTGACTCTAACAACAACTTTTGAAGCATCAGCGTCATATGAGTTGTTTATTAATTCCTTGATACAACTCGCAGGAGAACTATAAATACCTGAACTCAAATCTTTTATAATTCTACTATGAACCTTAATTTGTCCTTTTTGAGTTTCTCCTACTTTATTAGTAATAGGTTCATATTTTGTTTTACTCATTTTTCAACCTCGCAAGACCAAGTTTAGTGTATTCAGGATCTAATTCGATACCTATTGATTTTCTATTTAATAATTTTGCAGCAGCAGAAGTTGTAAAAGTTCCTGCAAAACAATCTAAAACAATATCTCCTTCATTACTACTAGCTTTAATAAAAACTTCAATTAGTGAACTAGGTAACTGACAAGGATGATGATCTTTTGCAGTTTTATCTTTTGATCCTGCACGATGTTTTGAAACATTTTTTAATAAATTTATATTAATAACATCGGGATTTTGAATTTTATCCATTTCAAAAATATCTTCCATTGATAATGTATCATATGGTGTTCTTCCTTTTTTCCCTGCTTCAATTAACTTTTTTATTTTACCAACATTTGGATTCTTATAGGGTTGAACAATTGCATCTTTGTTAAATATGTAATCTTCAGATTTTGTACAAAACAAAATTGATCTTTGACTTCTTGTATAATTTTTTTTAGAATGTCCTATGTTTGTTGGATAATGCCATGTCAACCATCGTTTCATTTTTAATTTTGCATTATCTAAGTAAGGTAAAGTTCTAGCATTAATTTCAGGATAATTAATCAAATATAAACTTCCATCATCCTTTAAAATTCTATAAATTTCATTTAAAACTAAACCCATGTCTTCATAATATTTAGACCATTCTTTTTTATCATTGTAAGTATTATATTTCAATCCAACATTATATGGTGGATCTGTTACAACTAAGGTAATGCTTTTATCTGGAATTTGTTTTAAAATCTTTAAAGCATTAGCTGTAAATAAGAAATGTTCTTTTACATTTTTTGACTTTGGTTTTATTTTTTTTACAAATTTCATCTTATTTTTTTCTCTTTTTTAGCTCTGATTCCATAAAAATTTCAAACTGTCTAGAAGCTAATAAACCCTTTTCTTTACAATACAATTTATACTTATCATAAAGTTCAGAACTTACTCTTAGAGTAACATTTTTTGATACCATAGCCATCCCTAAAATACAAATGAACACATTTGTATATAAAGTTTTGTTTTTTTCGCCTTTCAGGTATATTAAATTTCGACCATAGGGAGCCAAAATGTCCGAAGGACTAAAATCCCCCCTTTTGGTTCTTTTTCTAAAAGAACGTTTAAACTTAAACTAAATTGCAAATAACATCGGCGGCCTGTTAAAATCTTTTCCCATACGAAGTGTGGGAAAATTGCGTCCGCAAAGTTATGACGTAGGGGCACACCGTCGTCCAATCGAAAGAGCAAACATCAAGGACAATCGTCAAGGGGCACACTTACAGTAAATTTGAGACTGACACAAAATAGAAAATTTTAATAATGTAATAAATTGATATTATTATTTATGGAAGAAAATAAATCTTTTTGGGAAGCTGTTAGGATATTTGTTATTAAACTTAGATCTCATGAAAAAAGAAAAAACATTATAGAAGAAGATAAAAAATTATTTCTAGAGTTTATGCGTAAAAAAGGTTATTTAAATATTGATAGATTAGATGGTTGGTTTGATTGGCTTATTGCATACGATTCAAATAGAGTTCTTAAAGAAATTGATAGAAGAAGATTAAATACTAAAATTTAAGGAAAATCGATACATGAATCATAATTGTTTGGTTTACATCTCCAAATTCTATTAATTGTTTTAATCCATCCTGTGATAAAACCATATTTCTTTAACGCAGCAATGCCATAATTTGAACAAGATGGATAAAACCGACAACGAGTTCCTATCTTATTTAATTTTGGAGACAATCTTTTTTGGTGCAATTCTTTTATTAAAAATATGGATAATATAACAAAAAGGTTACTTTTTCTCATACCATACTTCTTCTTTTTTAATATCACTTGATCCACACTCAGGACACTTGTTGAATTTTTCTATTTGTCTTCTAGATTCTATTGCTTTATTAGAAAAAAGAGCTCCAAATGGATTACAACACATACTAGCACCAATCATAGCGTTACCAATCTGTTGTGTCCTTAGGTCGCTTATTTCCTTAGGTAAATAATGCCATATTTTTCCACATTGGTTGCATTTGCATTTAAATTCCATTACTTTTCCTTCTGTTTCAACTTTTTTCTTTTTGCTGAATTCCCTATAACACTTTATGCTACAAAAACCTTTCCCTTTTGCAATTCCTAGATTAGGTGCTATAGCAGGACCAAGAAATCCGAATTTTTTCCCACAATTATCACAGTTTCCCATTCCTATTCTAAATAATTGATTTATTTATAAATTTTCTTGTTTTAACCAATTTAGATTTCAATTGATTAAAATATTTTAGAGTGTAGTTCAATAGTGAGTGTGCCCCTTCCTTTCGTTTTTATTATTTTAGTTGTGTGTGCCCCGTAGTCATAATTGATTTTAACGTTAGGGATATACGAAGTTTTTCTGGAACGAAGTGGAAGAAAAATTTGGGTGAAGCCCGAGCCGAGGGCTGAACCGTATATCCCTTGTTATACGCCCCGACGACTGAAAGGAGGAGAGCGCAGCGTGGC
>CAYSVS010000068.1:0-5853 GCA_964434475.1 uncultured Methanosarcinales archaeon | reverse complement strand
AATATTGCAAAATTAATAAATATAGAAATTGCAAGAATTTTCAAATCGTACATATTCATTTAAAAAAGAAAACATTTATATATCAGTATAGACATTAATATATTGAAAAAAAGGGAGGGAATATGGACATAGATAGAATAATATTTAGTGAAGGAGAAAAACAGAAAGCAAGACTTAAGATTCATGTTTTTTCTACAAGTATTTATCAGAACAATAACTTCTTTTTTTCTAAATCTCAAGGCTTAGAAAGCCATTTAGAAGGATTTAAAGAACAAATGAAGAATAAAGAAATAGATATGCTAAATAATGTTAAATCCGTAGATGAACTTGAAAACGAGGTAATCAAACAATTCCTTAACTATACAACCTTTAATGATAAAAAAGGCTATGAGATTACAGATTACATTGTTGATACTTGGGAAAATAACTTAGGAGATAAAAGAATAAACTCTCTAGCATTATCATTAGGTTTATTTTCCATATACGCACCTTTGATCTTTAAAGATTACGAACAAAATATAGATAAAATTGGAAATATAATACTTGGACAGAATTATAAGGATTTTAAAAAATATTTCAAAAGTAAAGAGAAACTCATAAAAAGGCAAAAAGAAGCCAGGGAATTTGCAGATGCACTTAAAAAAGAATTCAAGATAAGCACAGACATGATTCCTTTAAAAGAAATGATAGACCTAATAGATTTCAACAGATACTTCAGAACAAAAAAGCTTGATGATACAACATCAAAAAAAACAAAGGACATAATAAGATATGGAGAAAGAAATGGGTTGATGATAGGAAAAAAACCAGAACTACATTCTGATAAATCAAGGAAGATCATGACAAATATACTAAGGTTTCTCAGTCCCACATTATATCAAATAAGGATGAAAAATATCGAGAAACAAAAACATGAAAAGAAACAAAATAGGATACAACACTTATTATCAGAAGATGGAATCAGAGAAAACTTCTATAGCGCAATAGAAGATCATAATTACGAAAAATACTATAAGATGATTGCTGAAATAGACCAAACAGGAAAACAAGGAATCGATAAAATAAAAGATGTAATTATATATATGATCAGGGACAAGGAAAATTTAGGAAAAAACAATACATCTTTTGCAATGAATTTTGCTCAAAAATATAATAGCATACTTAGTGAAAATAAAGAATATAATAATTTTTACAAGAGCTTAAAGCATAATTTTTCAGATGTAAATTTAAATTAAATGTATATACATCTGTTTTTTCTATTCATAACAATTAACAAGCCATCTTACGAATATATAATCATGGAAGATTGGATAACAAAAACATTAGACAAATTAGAAGATAGGATAAAAGAATCAGATATTGAAAGTGGTGAAACGCCAGGAGAACTAAAACAAAGCAAATATATCCTGCCTATCGAATTCTTATCATATGATAATCTTTATGATGATAAAATATCTAAAGATTATCTGCATTAAACTTTAATCTTTTGTTACTACTTAACAGTTATTTTTATAAATAAGCGTAGTTTATATGATATGATGGAAGAAGATTATATGCACATATTAGCAAGCTGCTATAAAGAAGAAAACATAGATAAATTGGCATATTTCTTAGTCAAAGATACTAAACAAAGAAAACTATATACTGTTAATAGTCCGGCAGAACTAATATTAAAGATAAAGGAATCAGGACATAGCAACATTTTAGTAGAAAATAATAATGGTAAGAAAACAACACATAACCAAGAAAGCATAAATTTTCTGTTTGACTTTATGTTCTCATTCGTCGAAAAATATGAAAAGGGTATAGAAGATCTTTCAGAGATAACTGATGCTTTCAAGTACGTAGATGCTATGATAAACTATAATGAATTCAGTATTGCAGAAAAGACACTGGATAACATCATAGAATCTATAATCTTAAAATTTCCAGAAAACCTAAAAGATCTGGGAGAAGCATATCTTAAGCTTGTTGATTGCTGCTTTAAGTCTAAAAAATACGATAATACAACAAGAATAATACCAATAGAAGAGATACTTGATGAAAAATATAACCTGATTATTGGAGATGACGAGTTTATCCAGAATAAAGGAGCAGAGATATACACTAAAATAGGAGTTTGTATGTTAGACTGCAATGAATACGAAGACGCAGTAAAAGCGTTTACAAAAGCATATGAATTAAACAAAGATCCTATGACCATAATACTAAAAGCAAATGCAATGATGGACAAAGCAGTATATGATATGATCAATGGTTTAAAAGACAGCAAGAAAGGTATTGAAAAAGCATTGAACATATACAAAAATATAGAGATTCCAAATATGATAAAAGGAGATATCTATATAAGAGCAGGAACATGCTGCAACATATTAGATGACAACCATAAAGCTATAAAATATCTGAAAAAAGCATATAAGGTAGATAAGATAAAATATTCTTTTCTTAAGCCAGTTATAGAAATGCTGTAATCACATTCTTTCAGGAGCATCTATAGCCAATAATTTCAAACCGTTATTTAATACCTGCCTTACGCAGTCTACTATCAATAGTCTTGTTTCCGTAAGTTTTTTATCGTCTGTGATAACATGGCACTCATGATAGAATTCATTAAACTTTTGCGCTAGATCTATCAAGTATCTTGCTAGAATATTAAGCTTATAGTTATCACAACTTTGCTTGATTATATCATCAAACTTTGACAATAAAGTGACCACTTCTGATGCTGATCTTTCTTTTATCAAAGAAAAATCTACATCATCTTTCAGTTTTTGCCCATACTTATCCAGGATACTGCAGCATCTTACATGTGCATATTGCACGTATGGTCCTGTTTCACCCTCAAAATCACACGCTTTCTTGATATCAAAAACTATGATCTTATTGCTATCTTTCAAGAGTATATCAAACTTCATAGCTCCCAAAGCAACCTTATCCACTATCTCTTTAATCTTTTTTTCAGACCAATCCTTATGCCTAGCTCTTGTCTCCTTTTCAGTGTATTCAAATAGTTCCTTCTTCAAATCAGTGTAGAGTATGTTTACTCCTGTCCTTGAACTCATCTTACCAGTAGGCAGCCTTATCTCATCAAAAGACAGATGATAACAATCCTTAGCCTGTTTAAAGCCCATGAGATCCAATGTCTTGAACAACTGCTTCATATGCAATGACTGTGCATTACCAACAACATATATGCTTTTGTCTATCTTAAACTTATTGAATTTTTTTTCAGCTAAAGCCAGATCTTTTGCAGAATACAAAGTTGTTCCATCTTTTCTCAACAAAACCCAGACACCTAAACAATATTTTTCCAGGTTGATGATGATTGCGCCTTCTGATTTTTCTGCCAAGCCTTTCTTCAAAATTTTATCAACCATCTTCTTTCCAGGATCTTCCATCTCTCTCTCAAAAAAATAATAGTCAAAATGCGCGTCAAGATCATTATATATCTCTTCAAACTCATCAAGACTCCATTTTCTTGACCTTTTCCATAGTAAAGTGAGCTTACTGTCCATGTCATTCTCGAGCTTATAATTTATCTCATCAACCTGTTCCTGGAGTTCTGGATTTTTTGTCAGTTTCTGAATAGCTTCAACATATATTGAAGCTATCCATTTTCCTCTTTCATCTTTAGGAGGTTTTTCATTCTTATGATATTTAAGGCAGCACCAAAGCCATTTAGATACATGCGCCCCAGTATCTCCTTGATAATTCGCCTGTACAACATCATATCCATAAAATTTCAGAATCCGAGCCAAAGCTTCTCCTAGTGAAGTGCCTCGAAGATGACCTACATGAAATGCCTTATGCGTATTTGCCTGGCTGTACTCTATCATTATCTTCTGCTTCTTATTTTTTCCACTGCCATAATTGTCTTTTTCTTTTGATATCTTTTTTAGCGTCTCTTTAAACAACAAAGATTTATCAACAAAAAAATTTAGATAAGGACCTGTTGCTTTTATGTCAGAGATAAAATAGGGTTTTGAAATCTTTTTTTCTAAATCTTTTGCAATCACCACAGGATTCTTTTTCATCTCTTTTGCAAGAATAAAGCAGGGAAAAGCATAATCACCGAGATTATTGTCTTTAGGTATCTCTAAGTAAAGTTCATCCAGCTTAATATATTTCTTTAATAATTCAATAATTTTTTCTTTGAAATCCACAATCATCCACCATGACCGAATCCTTCATTGAAATAGAACAGATATAGTATATATAAGATTAACGCAAAGACTATAACATCCTGCAGCAATCTGTTGGTTATGATTACTACTGCGACAAATATTAATACAAATATGAAAATCAATTCATTACCGTGGGCTTTAATCAGCTTAAACAATACTTTTTTGTTCATTCTTATCCAACACCATTGTTCTTATCTCTTTTGAGAAAGGTATAAGCAATTGTTCTATATCATATAATACTTTATCAAGTTTGGACCTTCTTACAGGCTTTAATCCTGCTATAAGTATCAAAGCGTTCTTTGTCTTTGATGTTATCTTAGCATTTTTTTGCTTAAAGAACCAAGCTTCAAACAATTTTTTTTCTTTGTCTTCTATGATGACATCCTTATCTATAGAAATTATTATATCTCCTTTTATCTTATCTGTGTCTACTGCACCGATAGGAATAATATGCTTCAATGAAACATAATTACATATATCTATCATAAGATTTGAAACATTAATATCTGATTTCAATGCGCTATGCATCAATTCTTCCACGCTGCTCTTGTATTTATGCGGCTTATAGCCGAATTCTTCATATATTGTATTTACAGGAGAAATAAGATGATGTGTACTTATACTATCTGGGTTAAACCTAAGCTTAGTCAATCGCTGTGTCTCTTCAAGAAGATGAAAAACATCATTATTGGGCTTATTGTCTATATTTTTTGCAGCAATCACACCTAATTTTAGGTTGAACTTATCAAATATTTCTTTTTTTATCGAAATTTTCATTTTGAAACCGTTTATCTCTCTCTTTTATCTCGTTTATCATCAGTTTCTTCTTCACCAAACTTATATCGTGCTTAATATCCTTCAGTACCTTTTTTTGTCTTTTCATCTCTATGACCTTATATATGATAAAGAATAGATATAAACCAAACATACCTCCTACAAGAACCTCAAGCTGATTAACTACACCTTGTAAACTGTACATAACTGGATCAAAAGTCAACATTGTCGTATTTATCGCCATCTTTTTAATTATATATACATTCCTGCGTTTAAAAAGGTTTCGATTGCATGACTATATAGAACAGTTTTGAATTTCAAGCAGGCAATATGATCATTTGACTGAATTTAATAGCTATTTTTTGAAAAATAGAGGGAAAACAAAAGAGTACAAAAGATATTTTTTGATATCTTGATAATTATTTCAAGATTATATTTTATAAATAGGAATAACAACTCAATTTTCTGAGTTGCTAAGTTTCTAATATGTAAAATAGAACTAAATACTCTTTTTACTATATAGTTTATTGTCTCGCAAAAACTTAGTACCTTTTTTACTATTTTTTCTAAGGGTATTTCTTCTTGTTTTATATTAATTAAAGAATTACATCCTGATTTGAATATAAGTTTATGTAACCAATCAAGATCATAAGCTTTATCTCCAAAAACATTTTTGAAATCTAATCAAAAGACAAACATCAAGGATAATATAATACAAAAACTAAAAAAGGCACTTAAAGGTTCAAATCTATCGAAAGCAGACATAAGGATATTGAAAGCTTGCAGATTATATATAGATTGCAGCAGAAAATGCTATAGCAACTATAAAAAGATAGCTAGTTATACTGGAGTTGTGCAGATTTAAACTCTAGCCTTGGCTAAACCTCTAAATATT
>CAYSVS010000067.1:0-6207 GCA_964434475.1 uncultured Methanosarcinales archaeon | reverse complement strand
GCGGTTCATACGCAGGATGCTGGAAAGGAAGGCCTATATTAAATAATACAAGGTTCGGAAAAGTAGAAGTAAACGTAGGTGTTGAGTATAATATTTGATGGTAGAATGGGAAAGGGAATATTTTTGGTTTTGGTTATAATGGTTTTGTCTTCAAGCGTATTTGCAGTTGATAAATGCTTAAAAATTGAAACGTGTGCAGATGCAGATTATACTCATTTTAAGTTAAACAATGGATATCTTTCACTTTATAATAAACATAGGGAACACGGATGGCCTGGCCAGTCTTCTTGTGCAGGACATATAGGGGAAAGCGGAATATATATTGATGGGCAAAAATACAATTATGATCCAACCACAAATACAGGTCCTATAAGTCCAAATAACCCTTTAAAAGTAAGCATACAAAAAGCGATTTCAATAAATCCTACATATGATGGATGGGAGTCTTTGAATCCAACTGTACCTGGCGGAGGATTTACTATATGGGATAATGGTGCTGGTGTGCATTGGCATAGCTTTGAAGTTTGCGGTCCAGAATCTTATGAAGTGAAATGTATAGATTTTGATACTTGTATGGATGCAAACATTTATGTTGCTATAGATAATGGAATTTTAAAGGGTTGGACAACGGGTGGCGCAGGAAGCTGCGCATTTGGATTGCCTGGGTGTGGAAAAGGGGCTTATATAGGTTTAAATGGTGAAAAATATCCTTCAGTTTATGGCATTATAGGTAATCAATTTTCATCTCCTTGTTTTACTAAAGAAGTTCCTATTAAAGAAATTGATAGTATTGTTGTCAAAGAAAATAGTGCTACTGTTCTTGCATATCATTCTACTCCAGATTCTTCTGTTCCTGTTCCTTATGTTCATGTAGGAGATGACGGTCCCGCCGGAAATAAATATACTCATTTTAAATTATGCGGGCAGCCTATGGACAATGATAAAGATGGTTTTATGATTAATGATGGAGACTGCGATGACAACGACGCTGCAATACATCCTGGAGCTCTTGAAATCTGCGATTCAGTTGACAATGACTGCGACGGAAACGTTGATGAAAACCCTAACTATATCTGCGGCAATCTGTATAAATGTGTATCAGGAGAATGTGAAGTGCAGACTTGTCAGGATTTAGGGTATGATCAAACCTGTACAAATACTAACGATTATTCTTGCGTAAACGGAGATGTATATCAATGCTTGAATGTTGGCTCTGAAAAAACACCAATAACATGTAATAGGTTGGACAGCGATTGCAGCGCAGAAGAATCATGCAGAATATTTCAGGATGCTGCTTATTGTTTGCCTACTGCTCTAGAGACAGACGGCGCATATCTTTCAGATTATTGCTTTACAAATACCTGCTACTTAAGTTTGCCTGACTACATCAATGCAAAGTTTCAGCCTAATTCTGATTTGGTTACTTATACGCTGAAAGATGTAGAAACAGAAAGTTCTGCATATGATGTTTCTTTTGCTTATGACTATAAGGATAATGTAAAGGATTGGAACATTATTGAAAAAGAACAGAACCCAGGAGTTAGGATAAAAGAACCTTTTGGAGGATACATTCTTGAACCTAATAATGCGTATTATGCTTATTGCGAAAAAGAATCTACTGTAAATTTAGAACCTATAAATACAACAGATATTTGGCATCTAGAACCAGGATGGAACTTTATAGGATTAACATGTAATCCTGAAAATCCTCTAATAGAATATCTTTTTGATGGTTATCTTAGTGGAGATAAGATTAAGTATATCAATGAATTTGAAGCTGGCGAAGGTTTTAAACTTTATATGAGCGAAAATCCTAGTGTTTCAACTCTTTTTGATTTAACCTATGGAAATGGTTATCAGGTTTATATATCATTAGATTCTGCACCTTTCTCAATACAACTTCCTGATTGTGATACAGACGAACCTCTTAGTATTGATCTTAAAACGGGATACAATCTGATTACTGTAACAGAAAAGACAACTCCTGAAGAATTAGGTTGTGATGCAAAATATTTTGTAGATTATTCAAAAGAAGTGGTTGACATCTCCACAAAAACACAAAGCCAGCAGATTGAATTTGATCACGTGCCTCTAAACATGCTTTATGTTGATAATAATTTTTATGGCTGTGAATATGATGGCGGAGTTGACGATACTGAGAATATGGTGGATAAAGAAAACTATTGCTCTGTAAAAGGAAGCTTCTTTTGCTCTTATGGAGAGACTTATAACGGCACAATACAGCTAAGACCAGAATGGAGCGATATTGATTCTGGAACTGCAAAAGCTATAGAAAGGAACAAAACACAAGATATTTCAGAGTTAGAGCTAAAAAGAATAAATTTTGGTATGGATTCTTCTAAAGGTTATAGAGAAATAGCATGCTGTCCAGAAGATTATTGCTGGAACGGATATATGTGCGTGCAAGGCGTAGATTTGCCGCTAGATCAGGAAAGATATGAAAGCTATACCAAACATGATATAGGAAAAGAATACCATAGCAATGCTTTTGCAAAAGAGTTTGGCTATAGCAATAAATCAAAAGAGTTTGACATGCACATATGTACAAGAGAGAAGATAATCACAGATGATGATGATCCTAGTCAATATTATTATACTGCGCATTGGAACAAATCATATTACAAAGAAACATGGGATAACCAAAGCCACGAAGGTTCTAATATAGGTTATTGCTTAAAAGATAGCCAATGCTGGATAGGAACAGAATGTGTTGATGATGGATGGTATACTTACAAAACATCTTATCCAAGCTCTGCTGATGTGGGAGACCATTATTGTGACAACGGCACTTGGACAACAAGAACAAAGAAGATAGCTGAAAGGATGTTATACTTGGCAAATACCAGAAGTCCTGATAATTATACTCTTTTCTGTGGAGATGCAGAAGATGTACTAAATTATTACGAATATAATGTAGATGGAGTGTTATTAACTTATATAATATCGGGCACAAATGCTAACAATTTATGTGTATTAAAATATAATTTTGAAGAAGATGGAGAATATGATTATGCAGTAGGTATAAGTTTAAACCAGCATATTGACAAGAAAGTACCTTTTCCTGTGGCTATAGACGGATTTGATGGATGCAACCTATTGACAGATGATTTTGCACAATACAGAGCAGGCGTAAGGGAAGCACCTGATAATTATGAAAAATGCAGGATATATACTCAAAGCTTGCCTTTTACATTCTGGTATAAATTTAAGGATAGATCTGTAATATTCTTTGATAAGGATTTTACTCAAACCGTATTTGATCCTGCTGAAACATCAATATTTGATATAGTTCTTAAGTTCTTTACTAATCCTACAGAAGCAATCAGCGATATATTATCTAATTTCATAAAGCCAAGAGTTGATATGTTTAATTATGATAAGGTTGATGTAATAAAAAATTATGATAATATATATTTCGAAAAACACGAAGATAAGATAGTGCATGCCGTTAAGGAAAAGATAACAGATTCAAGTAAATATTTGGGTGCTAATGAAGTTATGAGAATAACATATTATAATTTTACAACAGATCTGTGTGAGAATATAATCAACTATTATCAGCAGGAAGACATGCTTGATAAGATAATATCCTGCCAGCCTGTTGTAACTCCAGGAGATCAAATGTATTATCAAGTTTATAGTTCTGACCCTCAAACATTTACAAATTGGAAAGAGATAACTGCCAAATTAAGGACAAACCAGAATTTTACAGATGCAGAAATACCTTCTGCCACTATATTATATCCTGAAGAAGGTACAACTTTCTATATGGGGGAATCAGTACATCTTGAAGCTTTGGAAGATAGTGATGCATATAGATATTATTGGGATCTTGAAAGTTCAGAAGCCCCTTTTAACGGACAGTATGAAGGATTAAAGTTAGATAGAACATTGCCTTTGGATCTTGTAGGTATAAATTACATAACCCTTATCACATTAAACAAAAAAGGAGAATATAATATATCTCAAGTAAGCACTTGCATTGATAATGGTGAAGAAGACAGCGTATGTAATCCTGATAGGGATCAGGATGAAGTGTGCAATTCATTCTTTATACCTTCTGGTGCAACTTGTTCATTGTCCAACAATAATGTAGATAACTGTCCTTTAGATGCAAATCCTAATCAAGAGAATATGGATCTTATTTTAGAAGAAAAAAAAGGAGGAGTTTATGGCATTGATATAAAAGGAGATGCTTGCGATAATGATATTGATGGAGATGGAGTGCCTAATGAGATGGACTGCGAAAGGGATGTTAACGGCATCTGTTTACCTGGTGAAGTAAATGATTATAGATATATAACAAACAAATGTGGAGATCTTGATGGAGACGGTTGTGATGACTGCGGCGGAATATTATGGAACCAAGATTCTCCAGATTGGACTGTTGAAAAGAGGAAGTATGAAATCAATCCTGCAACAGATAATTATATAGTAAGGAATAGACTAAAAGGCGGAAGCGAATTTGAAGCAGACAGCGATAATGACGGCATTTGTGATCCTGCTGATGATGATAGTGATAATGATGGTGTTCCTGACGAATATGATAGTGCTCGTGAAAATCCTTTAGTTTGCGGAGATTGGGATGAAGATAATTGCGATGATTGTAGGGGTGCTTATTTTGATTATGACGCTTATCAAACCGCTATAGATAATGGAGAAGAATATCTAATAATAGAAACAGAAGAAGATGATGTTGATAAGGATGGTAAGTGTGAATCTGGAAACACAGATACTTGCGTTGATAAGGATAAAGATGGAGTTGGTATTGAAGGATTTAATTCAGGATGTGCTTTACCTGGAGTGGTTGATAAAGACGATACATCATTTAAGGTCTGTTATGATATTGATAATGACGGCTGTGATGACTGCAGTGGATTAGTCCAGAAAGGGGACAGTATAATTGTACATAATTTTATAGTAAACAGCACAGCAAACGGAGGAAGTGAAATCTGTAATGATAATGATGCAGACGGATACAGCGATAGGCCTTTGCATTATACTAATGCACAAGATTATGACAAGGATGATGATAATGACGGAGTTTGCGATCCTAATGAATTTGCAGATTATTGTTATTCAACAGATGATCTAACAAATGATGCAGATCCTTTTGACAAGAACATCTGTGGAGATTTTGACAAAGATGGCTGCTTTGACTGTGCAGGAATAGGATTAGAGAGACAAGATGGAAGTGTTGTTGAGAAGTTTAATATTGTCTATAATAATGAGATTGGTAAATATGTTGTTAAAACCATGGAATATGGGGGTAGTGAAGTAGAGTCAGATACTATTAATAATGGAATCTGCGATAGCTATGATTCTAATCCTCCTCAGATAGAAACAGTTAATCCTGAAGTTATAAGTAATTTAGAATATTCTTTGACTCTTTATTTAACAGAATATTCAACTTGTAATTATACTTTTGATGGAGAAAGTTATACTATGCTTGATTTTGGAGATAGGTTGAAAAGTTCTTATATTGACATAACTAATTACTTAGATTTAAGAATTAACAATTTAAATTTAAATCCTGCTGATGATGATGAACTAAACAACATCATAGCAATAAGCTATGATCTGCCAAGCTATTGCAATTATATATCTGACCAAGACAGATCTGATGAGTGTAATGATATATCTTATTTCAACAAAGCGTTTAGAGAAAGTTCTAGTGCAGATTGCGCCAGCATAGGTACAATCTCTTCATTCTTGACACAACAGAATTGTAATGATTATGTTGAAGAAGACGCAAACTATATAGAGTCAAATTGCGGTACAAATGATGAATGTTATTATATGCTTGCATTGAAGACCTTTAGCTCAACTCCTTGCTCGAGCATATCTGACGGAAATCTAAGAGGTCTTTGCTATACTTCTGTTGAAAGAAAAGTGATTGATGCTATTGATTTCCTTGCAACAAACTCGGGCGAAGATTTTGAAAGAACATTTACATATGGAATAGTATGCTTTGATGGTAGTTCTAACAAGCTGGAAGATTCTGTCACTTTAGATCTTATGCCAAGTATAGACCTAAAGCCAATATTTGAATCTTAGTTAAAAACATTTATATAAAAGATTTATTATGTATTCTAAAAAGAGGTTTATTTATGTCAAAGAGGGCTCAAATTACTGGCTTTATGCTGATAGGTATCATAGTTCTAGCTGTTTTTAGTTTTGTATTTG
>CAYSVS010000066.1:0-6459 GCA_964434475.1 uncultured Methanosarcinales archaeon | reverse complement strand
ATCAAAGACATTCTTTTAACTACAATGTATGTCCCAATTACTCCTGCTGCAATTGATGCCAAAATAGCAACAATCAGAGCATTCTGGAAAAATTGAAAACTTAAAACTTCAAACATTGCAGATCTCCTTCATCTTTAGTGAATCTGCACCATGATACCTTAACGCATGCTTATTGCACTTGTTAACACAGACTACTTCTTTTGCGTATTTTGAAACCATCTCAAGATCATGATCAACAATGACAATTGCGATTTTCTTGTTCAATTCTTTAAGAATCTTGTAGAATTCTTCTTGTATGTGGATGTCAAGATTTGACATTGGTTCATCTAAAATCAGAATTTTTGGCTTATTAGCTAGAGCTCTTGCAACAAATACTCTTTGCTTTTCTCCACCAGATAATTCATTTAGTTTTTTATCTCTTAAATTCCAAATACCCAATTCTTTCATTGATTTTTTAACAGCTTCTTTATCCTCTTTAGAATATCTTTTAAATAATTTATCTCCAACTCTGCTAAGCAAGACAATCCCATGTGCTGTAACTGGAAAATCAAAATCAATGTTCTTAAATTGAGATAAATAGCCTATTTCATGGCGTGCTTTTTTTGGAGATTTTCCAAATACACTTATTTTCCCTTTTTTAGGCTCAAGCAAGCCAAGTATCAATTTTAGCAGTGTTGTTTTTCCACCACCATTTGGACCTATGATTCCAAGAAAATCATCCTCATAGATTGAGAGACTTATGTCTTTTAGAAATTCCTCTTTTCCATAACTAAAAGTTACTTTTTCTAATTTAATGATTTCTTTTCTTTCCATTTTTTAAACAACAAAAACCTAGTTTTTGAGCATTATTTTTTCATAAAAAAATAAAATAAAACAATTATTTATTTAAACTTTCTGCAATTGTTGTAGCAACATTTCTTAGGTTATTAATGTAATCTTCTGATAATGGATTAATAGAAACAACAACTGCCCCAACTTCTTCTGCAACAGATTCACCAGTTTCCTTACTGAATTGCGATTGAACAAAGATTACTTTAATCTCTTCTTCTTTAGCTTCCCCAATTATGTGCTGAAGTTCTTGCGCTGTAGGCTCTTTTCCAGAGTCTTCTATTGCTATCTGCTCCAAGCCATATTCGTCTGCAAAATAGCCCCACGCAGGATGGAAAACCATCAGTTTGTCTGTTTTCAATTCAGAGAATGTTGATTCTATTTCAGTGTATAAAGCATCTAGCTCTTTTTTGAATTTTTCAGCATTGCTGTTATAGGTATCAACATTAGCTGGATCAACTTGCACAAGTGTTTGGGCAATAACATCGACTTGCTTTTTTACCTGCATTGGAGAAAGCCAAAGATGTGGATCAACTCCTTCATGACGATCTTCCTCATGTTCATGTTCATGTTCATGTTCTTCAACTTCCCCTTCATGCTCATGATGATGGTCTTCGTGTCCTCCAAAATGCCTCAACTCTACATTAACAGAAGTATCAACTATTCTCATATCCGGATTCAATCCAGCAAATTTATCAACATGGGATTTCTCAAAATATATATGCCCTACTCTAAAATAAATGTCGGCTTTTTCAACCAATGCTAAATCGCTTGGTTTTGGGTCGTATGTTGCAGGACTTCCTCCTGGTGGAATAAGTTCTTTTACATTCACCAAATTACCTCCAACTGCATTTACAAATGCTTTTTGAGGAAGGATACTCACAACCACATCAATTTTGTCATCTTTCTGTTCTTGAGCAACCTGACTACACCCAACCAGAAATAATGTTAATATAAGAATTCCTAGTAATAATAAAGTTTTAATCTTCATAATAATCACCAAGCATATAAATAAATCAAAATCTTTATAAACTTTACTGGCTCTCATTATCAATAAGGATGATAACAAGAAGTACAAAGCAAAAAAAGATTATCGGGAAAGAAATAAACAGATTCAAAACTTTTTTTACTGCTGAAGACCTTTATGAAAACGTCAAATCAGTTGATAAAAATATCGGGCTTGCCACAATATATAGATTTCTAAAAACATTAAGGAAAAATGGAAACATTTTCTCATATGCTTGCGATGGTAAATTGGTTTATTCAAAAGAAAATAAAAGTCATTGCCACTTTGTTTGCGAGAAAACTGGAAAAGTAATCCACTTTAACATTGATTCGTTAGATTTTCTTAAAGATAAAATTCCTGGATCTATAACTAGTTTTCAAATTGAAGTTAAAGGCATTTGTAACAAATGCTCTAAAAATTGAGTGTGTCGTTTAATACTTGTTAGTTTCAATCGGGAAAGAGGGCTAAAAAACAGAGAGGGGACAATTTTAAAAAAGTTAAATGGAGTTCCAAAAACTAAATATTATAATCTTTTATATCTTTTTCAATAGAGTTAGGAATATAAAATAAATCTCTATTAAAAGACATAATCTGGTCATATATAAGTAATAATCTTTCTTTGAGATCTTCAGACGGATAATTCACCCAAGAATATTCCAATGATAAAAAAGATAAACCTAAGATTTTGTCAAAAAAGCTATTTTCAATTTTTTTACCATTTGGATTTTGAAATAAGATATTTTTTGAGGGTAATGAAATGATAACCATATCAATCTTGGTATTATTTTGATTAAATCTCCCTGGATGTTCCATTACAGTTGCTACTTTTCCTTCATAAATTAATGCTCCTTTCCAACCAAAAAAAGAATACCAAAATTCCCCTGAGTAAATTCCTCCTTGCTTTGAAATAAAAGGTAATGATCTCTCAGGATTATTTATGCACCACCAAATTGGATGTTGAAAGTCTAACCAAAGAATATTCTTTTTATTATCTGAAAATTGATGTTCTTTTCCTTTTATAGATGCAATTTTAGATATAACATTACTTGCAGTAATCTCAGTAAACTTATCTTTTTTTCCAAATGGAGTAGTACTATGTTCAGTTATACATTGAGAATTAGTTTTACTCTTAAAATCATTTAATAAAACTAATTCTTCTTTTCTATAATTTGGTGCATTTACTTCGACTATATAATCTTTATCAAGATAATATTCGGGTTTTGCTCCATTTTCATTAGTTTTTGTTTCTACATTAAAATTAATTTTGTGCAAAAAATAAAAAACTCTTATTTCTGATAATGCTGATGATATTTCGCAATAGTCACTAGAATTAATACGTTTTAATATTTTATTAAAAAAAGCTTCATCTTTTTCTTTAACATATTTAATAGAATTAACTATGTTATTGCATATTTGAAGATTAAACTGATCATCTTTAAAAAATGCTAACCATGGATTATTAATATTATTGTTTAAGTCTAAATCTTTATTTAGCAATTGTTTAATTTCATCATAATATTTATTTTTATCCATAGATTAAAAGAAATATCGCTAGTATTTAAAAATAATTAAATTTCTGTCTTGATTTCCTGCCCTTTCTTAGTTAATTGGTATATTCTGCCTTTCGTTTCCTTTGGATTTATGCACTCAACTAATTTTTGTTCTCTCATTTCTCTTAAAATATCGCTTACATTGTTTCTAGTAATTTTATCATTTATTTTTCTTGCTTCTTGATATATTTGTGCTGGAATCATTTTTCCTTTAATTACTTTAAAAATTACTCTTCTCTGTGAGCCTCTTAAAATCCATGAGATTAGTCCTAACTTATCCATGGAACTAAATATGCCCTATTTATATATTGCCTTTTCACTGAATATACACCGAAAGATTTAAATATAACTCATTCTTTTTATAAGTTAAATGACATTCATAGATTTTTGTGTAAAATATAAATGGTGGTTGTCCATAGGTGGATTTCTAACTTTAGGTATGGGTATCGGCATAGTTGCTTTACCTTTGGGAATTATTGGTTTTGTTAAAAGCCCAAAATCAGATGATAAAGATGAAGAAAGTTCTACACAAAAATCAAAAACGGGTAAACGACTAGGTTTTTGGGATGTTGCTGGGAAAGCAAAAAATGTTAGTATTATAGCAAAATTAAATGGAAAATGTCCTGAATGTGGTGGGCAACTTGGAGCATATAAATGTAAAAAATGTAAATTAGACATTCAATCTTGGGCAGCAGATCAAGTTAGAAAAGATAGAAAAACCCTAGAAGATGTTTCAATTCCAAATGCAGTTATTAAAAATTCAGTAACTTTTTTTGGTGGTCATAAAGAAGTGTCTGATCCAACAAATGGTTGGTTAGCAATAGCTAACAAAAAAGTCATTTTTAAGAATGCTAATAAAGAAAAATTTGAAATTAAATTTGAAGACATAGAAAATATTGAAATAACTGATGACTCATACACTCCTAGTTTAGCAAGAGGTTTAGTTATGGGATTTTTAGGTGGAGATACAGATAGTCAAAGTTTTAGACCACATAAATCAGTATTGAAGATTGTATACGATACAGGAAAAAGAAAAAAAGATCTAAGTTTTAATTTCAACGCTATAACTTGGGCAGGTTCAGTTAGCGAATGTCAAAAATTCTATGGAAAATTGAATGCATTATTAGATTAAAATGATTGCCGAATTAATTGAAGCAATAATTTCTGCAATTAAAAGAATATTCAAATAGTTTTTTGGAACTCCTAAATATGTTTTTAAAAGAGCCTTTGGCTTTGCTAAATTAAAATTGTCCCCTTTAATTCTTGTTCTTGATGTATCGCATTCGCTCATTAGATAGAACGCCCTCTTTCCCGACTCTGCGGACGCAGGTTTCCCACACTTACGTATGGGAAACGAAACTAACAAGGATTTAGAGGGAAAATCGGTCGCTACGCTAAATCGCCAAGCGATTTCCCGATTATTCCCCAAATTTCTCACTTCGTTCGAAACTTCTCTAAATCCTGATGTTATACGCAATTTGAAAACCCTCCCAAAAATTTATATAAACTCATTACTATTCACAAATATGAAACTTAATTTTAAAAAACATAAAAAAATCATAATAAAATTCGTAGTTTCATTTCTCAGCCTATTATTTATAGGATATATTTTACAAATCTTCTTTTCTAGTTTACCTAAAGATTTAGGTCCATTTCTAAATGGATCTGTAAAATTATTTGATTTTTTTCTTCCTGGACCATCAGATTTTTTTGCAATCTTAATCACAACAATTGAATCCGTACTAGTTGCTTCATTTATAAATTTTGAAAAGAAAAAGTAAATGGTTTTCAAACTGTCCCTTTGGTCGGTCGACTTGCAGTCTCCCCACATAACAAGGATCCTGATGTTAATTACAATAAATAAGGAGTCCTATTTTTTAAATAAAAAGCAAAACTTAAATAATAATTGAAATAGTTGTTAGACTATGAAAATTTTAAATTTGAATTTATGGAATTATAATGATTTTGATAAAAGAAAATCAAAGATTATTAAGTTCATTCAAAAACATAATCCCGATATTGTTACATTTCAAGAAGTAAGAGATGATTTACGGTTTAATTCTAAAGGAAATAACCAAGCCAAACAATTAAACAAAATTTTAGGTTTTAAACATTGCGTTTTTAGAAAAACAATGGACGTTAATCAAGTTAATAAAACTCCAAAAAATCCTGATTGTTTCGAAGGTATTGCAGTACTATCGAACATACCTGTTCTAGAAGTAAAAAAGAAAAAATTAAAGCAACATCCTGATGATAAATATACAAGAGGAATTTTGTCTATTAAAATCGAAGATAATAATTTAAAGAATATTTTAGTAGTTCATTATTCTCAAGATGACTTATTTAGTAAATTGCATCTTGAAGAAACTTTAAGTTATGCTAAAAGACTTAATATTAATCCTTTAATTATTGGAGATTTTAACATAAGAGATCCTAAAATAATTTATAATTTAATAGATAAAGAATATGTTTGTTCAAGACAGATAAAAAAATATATTTCTTATCCGCCTGCAAAATACAGTCTTGATTATTTCCTTATTCCAAAAAAAATTAAATTAAAATCTTTTTCATGTTTGGGTTTAAATATTTCTGATCATAAAGCACTTCTTCTTGAAATTTAAGTTCTGCTCTAAAATGTTTGTCTTTGAGTGTCGCATTTTCTATTTTGTTTAGATGCCCTTGAAAATAACTCTTAGGGATTTTTTCACTTCGTGAAACACTCAAAAAGTTATAAAATTTGGTATACATAAAATATAGGATTTTCTTGTGAATCGTTGCACTATTCTTTTTCTTTTCTAAGAAAAGACGCAACTAACAAGGATCCTGATGTTAGTTACAATTAAATTTAAGTTTCTATAAAAAGTAAAAAACGGAAGAGGCAAGAAGTGTTAATTTATACAAAGTATTTAAAGAAAGTTTTATATATTTATTATTCTTTTATTCTTATATAAATAGTAATTTAAAACAAGGGGGGTGAAATGTAATGGATCTAGAACAAGTTGGTAAGTGGGCATTTATAATTGGTTTAGTTCTTGTCCTTTTAACAGGACTGATTGCTGTTCCAATGGCTGCACT
>CAYSVS010000065.1:0-6720 GCA_964434475.1 uncultured Methanosarcinales archaeon | reverse complement strand
TTCGTTTCCAGTTACGAGCGAAGCGGAGTTCTGGAAACCTGCGTCCGCAGAGTAAATCTGGAGTCCGTCAATCAAAAGAACGAAGTGGTACATAAAGACAAAGAATCAAGGGGCAATTTCTATTTTTGATAAGATGTGTGGTCGGGAGTAGCTTGTTTATCTCTAATATTTTTTAATCTCCATTTAGGAATCACTCCTTTGTCAGCATCATCATGATGATTTCCACAAAGAAGAATAAGATTAGTAATTCTATTATTTGATGGATTTCCATCAATATGGTGAATCTTTAAATTACCTTTTTTACCACACTCTTGACATTTTCCACCAGCAATATCATAAACCTTATTTTTTATTTCTTTTGAGATTGGAATTCTTTTCTTTTTACCTTTTCTATCGCCTTCTTCCATGTTTTTTAAAACATCAAGTCCAAGTTTGCTTATTCCAGCAGCTAACTTTCTAAGAACTGAAAAGGTTTTTTCTCTAAAATCAATATTTTTTATACAAAAATATATTATAATTCCAATTCCAACAACAACTAATCCTGCAAAAATATAGATATAAATTTGATATTCTGGTGGTAGAAGAATCTTAACAATATATCCTATGAAGAAAAGCACAATCAAACCAACAATTAATGGAATAAATTGAATTTTTTCTTCTGAATCTGCCATATAGAGATATTTTATTTAAATAGTTTTTAAATTTTTCGTTTTAGAAATTGCCCCCTTCCTTTCTTAGGACTCCAGATTTATTGAAACTAACATCGGATCCTGTTAGCCGAGGGTGAGGAGCGAAGCGACGAAAGCGCAGCGTCCCCAAGCGACCAAAGGGAGCGCAGAGTTTTCTTACTACCGAAGAATCAGATAGGTGCCGTAGTTTTTACTTACTTTAATATCAATTACTGCGTAGCAGACAATATGTCCGTTAGGACGAGAGAGGGGGCTGTTTTTGGTTCTTTTTCTGAAAAAGAACAATGGCTTCTTATTTAAAAACGAAAAAGTTATATTCTAGAGCATATATTTAACTCAATAGGGGGTAAAAATGACTCAACTTACTTTAGCAAAGTTTATAGAAAAGAATGAAAAAATGATTTTCGTTCTAGGAATCTTTCTAGCTTTGCTCCCGGTAAGCTTTGATACAATCAATAAGCTGAATTCAACATTTGCAGGATTTATTTCTATAGCAACCTCTGTTGCAGTTTTATTAATTCTTAAAAACTTTTTATGGGGTCAAGATAAAGAATTATCTTTTGAAGCGGTATTATTTGTAGGATGTTTAGCAACAATTGCAGGAGTGGTAGCACTACTGACATATCAGATATATACAGATATGACTTTATCTTTTCTTGATGTTGTTTTGAATGCTTTCTATTTCATAGCAGGTCTTATTATCTTTGCAAAGCTATTGGAAAAAGTAGACAAAGCTATTGAAAATAGAAAAAGAGCCAGATTCTTTGTAAATCTTATCATGTTGTTTTTATTTATCTTTTTGGCTGTAAGCAATGTTGATAATATCTTAAATGATTTTTTAAAACGAATTAACTTTGTTATTCCCCCCATATTAACAGTAGCTTATCAAAGTGTATTCTTTGCAGGAATGTATTTTATGATATTCATATATGGTGTTTTTGTTTCAGGACTGGGATATTTCGGGAAAGAGCTTTTTTATGAGAAGATTATATTAAAAATATGGATGAAAATAAAGAAGATGTGGGGAAAAGTTAAGAATAAATTATTTTAGTAAAAACATGAAAAAAGCAGATTTTGTTTATCAAGGAAAAGGAACATTTGGTCCACTTGATCCAAATACTCAATTAGAATATGAAAAACATAAGTATATTAGAGGTTTAATCCCTCAAATAAAGGAATTGGAAAAAGAAATTAAGAAGAATAAAAAAGAAACTTCTAAAGATAAACAAGATACCTTCAATTTCTTAATGCAAACTAGAAAAAATCATAGGACTTGGAGATTTCAGTATGAAAATGGAGAAATCTATCCTAAGGAGATTTCCCCTCCGGACATAAGACACATACAATATGCTGAACCACATGTAATAATTACAGATTGGTACGATGACAATCCTGATTGGTATAGGATGCCTCAATTAATCAAAGGATTTGCAGAAGAGGCGTATTTATCCTATGAAATGGGGCTTTGGTATTCTGCGATTGCTTCGGCTATAAATTGTTGTGAATATGTCCTGAAATATGAACTATTAAGAAAGATCAATAAAACAGATAGAACTAAAGCTAATGAACTAAGTAAAGATAGATATTTTTCATTGGGAAGCTTTATTAAACAAGGGAGTGATTATTTAAAACAAATTAGATTAAAGAAGTTTTATAAGAAAATCCTGTACTTAAATGATGTTCGAATTTCTATTTATCATTTCAGCCCAGATAAAGCCCAAAAAGTAAATAGAAAGGCGACTCTTGAAGTTGAAAAAGATGCTCCAATCTCCGATGAGATGGTTATTTCAATCATAGCGTATAAAGTATATTCTATCATGTATGAATTAACTTCAGGATTATATAACAAAAAAAAGGCTTTAGAGCATGTTAAAGAAGGAGTGAAAGATTGGATGAAAAAACGAGGATTGAAAGAAAGGGAGATAAAACTATAATGAAGTATAAAATCAGTACAATAAGTTTAGAGAAGAAAGAAAAGGAAATCATATTACATATTGATTTAGAAAATGAAGTTAAAAATCACAAAATTAATGAAATATTTACATCTAATAGTTCCGAATTAAAAAAGTATAATATATCTGATACAAAATTAAATATACAATTTGATGCGCCAAACAAAGAATTTAGAATTTCCAATAATAATTTTTCAGGGGACAATACATTTTTCTTAAAGAATACTCAATATTATTATAATGATTCGTTTATTACTGAGGTAATAATAAAGATTAGTGATGATAATATCTCAATTCATCCAAGATTTTATACTTTTAGAGAGGAATTCAACGAGGTAATCGAAGAATCTAAAGATAGTCTTGAAAAATTAAGTGAGAAATTAAATCCAAAATATCGAGAATTATGTAATAATTCTATAAATCACTTAAAAATTATTCAAAAACATTTTCCTTGTTTTTTAAGTTCAAGATACAATAAGTTAACTAAGTCACTAGATGAACTTGATTTAATGGAAGCAAAAGAAATCCTTGAAATTATTAAAAATTCAATAAAGAGTGAATTCACTTTTGTATTTGGAAAAGAAGAAGAGAAAAGAATTGAGTTTAATGAGATAGATGAATATTCTGGATATGATGAAGAGAAACCTAAAATCGATGCATTCCAAAAACAACAGTTACCAGTATTGAAGAATAATCTCAAAACTATTGTTAAGGTATTACATACAAAAAGATATGTGAATAAAATAGAAAAAACTAAAATTATTAGACTAGAGCGGCTTGTTAACCAAATTGAATATGTGCATGTTGAACCAAAGAAGAGTTTATTAAATGACCTAAAAAATCTATTAAGTGAATTTTTGGGAGTGATATCATCAATAGCTGGACCTTTAGTGGCCTTAATCTCTACAACTATTGGCATTATTAAAACAGTAGATAAAGCAAGTGAAATTAAAGAGAATTTGAAAAATGAAAAATACCAAAAGGATACTCTAGAACATCTTGGAACTAGAAGAGAAGTATATGAAGAAAAAGAGATTAATACTTCAAGGCGTAATAATCAATTTGTTTGGTCCCAACCTTCTAAAAGAACTTTTCAACAAAATACATATTACTCAAGAGAACAAATAGTAGATATGATAGCTAATCTATTAAAACATCATGGTGCATTAACTAAACATCAGATACACAGGGCATTGAAATTAAGTTTAGATCAAGTCGAAAATGCAATTTATCAAAATGACAGATTCATTAAGACAAGATATATGAGGGGCAGATGCCATTGTTATAGATTGAGAAAAAATAGTGGGTATTACTAAAATGGATGGAAAACAAATAGGGGCTATTATTGGATTGATTGTTGCAATACCATTACTTTTTAGCTTACTATCATGGAGTATAAAAAATGCTAATGAACCCGGTAATCCAGATAATCTACAAGAAGGAACTGAGATTATTGCTGATGCTGCAATCCCTTGGTGGCTCGGTATTTTTGAATGGTTGGCAGGATTGCCTGGAATTATTGGGGCAGGTTTAATAATTGGATTTATATTTTTTTTGAAATGGATAGGAGAAATCAAATGACAAATAGAATAGGTAATTATAATGGGAAATAATCACAAAATTCAATCAATCTATGAAACATATTTTGAAATTATTGAGGATTATTATGGGAGGTATTTCAAACTAGACGATCCAATAAGTTCAGTTGAGAATTTATTAAAAAAACCTATGACTTCAAGGATTTTGTATCAAACATCGGATACCATTGTTGAAGAAGTCAATTTACTTTTTAAAAAAAATTCTGAGCTATTAAGAAAAGATATTTCTTCTTTAGATGGCATAAACGCAAATTTTTGTGGTGATTTCTCCCCTCTTAATGCAAAAAATTATGTTGCTAAAACTGGGTTATATGTTGACACTAATATAATTTCAGACCCTTTAACCAGTTCATTATTATTAAAATCAAGAACTAGTCCATTTGAGTTTAATAGGCTATTCTTTAAACATGCTTTTAATATGCTTGACCTTAAAAAGGCTTTAATTAATGATTCTGAAAAACCAATTCTGAGAATAATCCCCAGATCAATTTTCTGGAAAGAAGGAAAACCTAGTTTTATTGATGTAGACATTAAAACGATTGAGTATTTTAATGAGCTTTTTGATGAAAATTTCAAAGACGAAGAATCATTAAATAAATTTCTCGCAGACAATACAGAAATTGAAAGTTTTACTTCTAAAATTAAAAAAAGAGAAATTTTAAAACCAGCCCTTCTGAATTCTCCTGACTTAAAGATTGGTTTAAATGGACTTTTAAGCCAAGCCAATGAATTAGATAGCCATAACAATAATATTTCTGAAGCATTTTATACTAACGTTAAAGGAAGTATGGTTAGAAATATATCTGATTTAAAATTTTCACAAAGTTTCAATTTGTTAAATTCTTTTGATGGTATTAATTCTTGGCATTTTTACAAATGGTTTTTACAAAAACAAGTTAATCAAATAAATTCTGACTCTTTTATACTAAATAGCATTACACTCGATAAAGTTAAATGGATTGGCAATTTAAAAATTGATGATGTAATTACTGCGAGAGAAAAATCTTGTTTGCAAGATTTTCGAGAAATACTACGGAAAGAAATAACAGAATCTAATTGTGATAATATTAATGAAGTAGCTAGTCAAGTAAATTATAATTTACGACAAGCTTTTAAAAAGCATGAAACTGAATTAAAAAAGATTGAGCAAGATTTTAATTTTAATTATCCTGCATCGTCTTCTGCAATACTTGGTGGAACAATTAGTTTGATGGGAGGCATAGCATCACAAAATGTATTGGGGATTGTAGGTGGGGGAGTTGCAATTGCTGGTGGCTTAACTTCATGGATTAAAACTAATTTAGATTATAATAAGAAAAAAGACATAATTAATTCGCCAATAGGATTATTATTTGAAGAGGAAAAAAATGATAGATGAAGATGTTAACGGAGCGATAATGGGATATTTAGATTATGTTATCATTAAAACTAAAAGAAATCCTGATTATGATCCTCATCCTATTTTGAAAGCAATGATGATTGCAACTCATGATGCTAAAAAAGATGGTAATTATATGGGTGTTTCAGGAAATGGAAATACTGAAAAAGGAATTGAACCGACTGAATCTTATGCAATAGTTGTTGAAAAAAAGTCAGGTAGTTTTATTATACAAAACATAACTGATTTGATGACAAATAATGAGTTAACCATTTATGATGCACTATTAATTATCGAATTATCTTTGAAATTGGAGAAAATTCAAGGTGAATTAGTGCCTGAAACACAGATAAAACAGATTCTTAATGATGTTTTAAGAGATGTAAAATTTGAAATAGTAAGTCCCACAAATTTTGTATCTGCAAGAGATTATTTTAAAGAGATGTTAAAAGAAGGAAAAGTTAAGATTCCGTACGATGAAGAACTTAAAAAAGGATTGCTAGAATTAAAACATGATACGAAATGGGAAGATTATAATCCAAAAGTTAGAAGTTTGATTGGTATGACCTGGGCTGCAAGTAAAAAATCATTTGGTGTTTCAATAGATTCTACAGAAATGCCTAAAAAGAAAGTAATGCAAATGTTTAAAACTTTTTTTACAGGAGAAATAAAAGAAATGGTCTTGAAAAATTTAAAAGAAGACAATCAATAAAATAATATCTATTTAATAAATTCGACCGCAGGGAGTGTATATGTGCGTAGCACTAGCCCCCTCTCTCGTCTGTTTTAAAGTAAGTAAAAATTTGGGTCGAATGTAATGAGCCGTTAAATCATTGTTAGGTTTAGTTGCGAAGCAATTGAAAAACCGTTTTCTTTTTCTCGATTTAACGAAGGCACCTATCTAAATGACTCGAGGTTTACCGACGACAGGAGGCAGTAAGAAAATTTTGGCTAACATCGCGATTAAGAGAAGTTGGATTTTTGAGAGCGGAGCATAGCGACCTCCAAAAATTCAATTTGGATGGAGAAGTCTGCAAGACTTCGGAATCTCTTAATCGCTGTTATATTCGTCTGACCAACGGGAAGACCTAAAATTTAGTGCA
>CAYSVS010000064.1:0-6811 GCA_964434475.1 uncultured Methanosarcinales archaeon | reverse complement strand
GTGCAATTAATCTAAAAAGCTAAGCTAAACAGCAATTATGCAAAGTTCTCTTTACAAATTTAACCTTAGTTTTATCAATTTTTTTTGATTTTTTAAGATTACTTATAGAATTATTTTTTTGGCGAAAAAAAATTAAAAAATTGGGAATCAAAAAAGATTCCCTGAATTAGGGTGTTTACGCTTTTTTTTGCTATTTTGTCTTTTAGTGTATTTTATGAGTTGGCAAATGCATTTAGCTTTTTTTGTTTTTACGCTCAGCAATCGCCTTCAACATCCGTAGATTTGCGCTCTGCTTCTATGGATGTTACTCTGATCGTAGTTGCTAGTTGTTTGTCTTATTTTGGTTGTTTCTTGTCATCGGGCCTTCCAGCCATTAAATATAAGCAGATCCTAATTCGCTGATCTGCTGTCAGGTAAGCCATTATGCTTCCTGATTTGCTTGCTTTAAGCAAGTTTTTGTGGTGTGTGAATGATTTATTTCTTTTATTTCTCGTATCTATGATTTGGTATTCAAGTTATAAACCACCAATGGGGTTTATTTCTGTTTGAACACAATGGTTATATGTTTGAAAAAGTTTATATACTTAATGTACATGATGTGCTTTTGTATATACAAATCAATAAAAAATAGTCTTTGGTTATTATAATAAATCAGAACTAATTAAAAAACTGAGGTGGTTAATGTGCATATAAGAAGATTGGTTAAATCAGGTGAAGCATCGCATACTGTTTCTTTGCCTAAAAAGTGGGTTGACGATAATAGATTAAAACGAGGAGATCTTATATATATAGATGAAACTCCTGAAAATGAGTTGATAGTCACTGCAAAAGCAGGACAATCTAAGAAAGAGATTAGTGAGATTACTATAAACATAGATAATAAAAGACTAGAGACTATCCAAAGAGAGATAACTTCTGCATATATTAATAATTATAACACTATAAATATAATCGGAAAGAATCTTAATGAGAGTGCAAAGGACATAAGAAAGATGCTCCATGATTTTGTGGCTTTGGAGATAGGCGAACAAACATCCACGAAGATAGTTGCAAACGATCTTTTGAACATTAATGATGTTTCTGTCGAAAAGATAATAAGAAGGATGGATATGATCGTAAGAAGCATATTGCAAGATTCAATCGCAGCTTTAGACGGAAAAGATCTATATGAGTCTATTGTGTTTAGGGATTATGATGTAAACAGACAGTATTTTTTGGTGTATCGTATATTGAAAGGAGCATTAAAGGATAAGAATATAGCGTCCTCTTTTGGAATCAACAATGTACAGGCATTAAGTTTTTGGTATATGTCTGTTAATCTGGAGAACTTGGCAGATCATGCTAAAAATCTGAGTCAGATAATGGGTTCTCTGAAGAGGAATTCTAACGATGAGATAAAAAAACTATATTCTCAGATGCAGGAGGCTTATCTTAATGTTATGAAAGCTTATTTTAATAAGGATATAGGTCTTGCAGATACTATCAACACTTTCAGAAAAGAATTTGGAAATGAATGCGATGAATTTTTCAAGGCAAATTCTAGTCCTGAAGTTGCTCAGATAGTCACAAACTTGAAAGATATGAGCACATTAATCTGCAATATAGCAAGATTGGTCATGGATCACGAGTAGAAAAAGTTTAATTTATTTTTTTTCAATCTTATTTTTTTCTGAAATTTTCCATAGTAGAAGCGACATCTATCATGTATTTTCCGTCTTCAAGTTTATATACTAGTGCGTTCTTGTCTCTGTTAAAAAGTTTTACAAGGTCTATGTGAAATTTTCCTGGTTCTAATATGCTTATTGATTCAAAATCGAGAATTATCGGATCATCTGCTTCAGGATTGTCTCCGATGATTTCGTAAACGTCTTTCTCTATCTTTTGTTTGTCTTCTGCAGTAAGTTTTTTTGCAGCTTCCTGAGCTTTCTCTATCTTATCTTTTTTTACGTAGAAAAAAAGTTTTGCTCCGCAGCTGCACCCTTTCAATACTGCTGAATCTCCATCTCCGTAGATTTTGTTGCATCTAACGCACTGGTGCGGCATTATGTCTTTCTCCTTTTAGATTTTCTTTTTTTTGTTTTTTCTTCGGTCAAAAGCTGTATCTTATTAGGATCTCTTTTTATCTCCTTGACTACGTTGGCAGGTCCTATTATCGTAAAACCCAATCTGTCTCCGACCATAAGATTAAGAAATCCTCTTTTAAGTTTCTCGAAAAATTGTTCATTCTTTCCTTCAGGATATACGACTGCCAGCTCTATGCCTTTAAATTGCTTGTTGATTTCTTCCATCGTGGTCTTGATCAGTTCTGCTTCTTCTTCTTTCTTGAGCCTTCCCTGCAGTAATACTATATTGTTCTGTTTTGCTAAATTCAATAATTTTCTGATTCTTCCTACTGATGTAAGATGTTGAATTTCGCTGTATGGGATAAATTGTAATGATAGCATTTTGCACCTCTTTTTTATTTACTTAAAGCAAATAATGCTTCATAAAAATCGTCTATATTGTTGCCGTACTTTGCACTTATTCCTACAACTTCATATTGAGGGAAAGCGGCTTGTACTTTTTTTAATTTTGATTTTTTCAGGTCAACCTTGTTTGCGACAATCAACACAGGTATGTCTCTTGCTTGTAGATTTCCTATTATGGTTATATTAACTTGGGAATACGGATCTTTGGTTGCATCAAGTACTACTATGACCATGTCCATATCATCAAGCCATTTGATTGCGTCTATAATGCCTTTTGTAGCTTCTTTTGCTCTTTTTTTTGCATCATCCTGCTTTAGACCTTTCTTGATAAAATCTTCATAATCTATTTTCGTAGCTATGCCTGGAGTATCTACAAGATTGAATGAGAGTTCTTTGCCTTTTGATCTTATGTTTATCTGTTCTTTTATTTGTATTTCTCTTGTCTCGTGAGCCATGCTTGAAACATTACCCATCTTTTCTCCAAGCCAGTCTTCACATATCCTATTGGCTAATGTGGTTTTTCCTCCATTCGGAGGTCCATATAGACCTAACTTAACGTGTTTCTTCTTTCTGAAGATATTTTTTAATACTTTATTGATAAATCTCTTAACAAATCCTATCATAAATTTCCCTCTTTAACCAAATAATATATGAGAATTAGACTTTATACTGTATTTAAATATTTTTCGCTTCTAGGTTATATAGCTCAATTATAATTCTTTTCCGTTCACTGCACTTATGTAGATTATTCTTTCTTTTTTTCCTGAAAATGTTACCTGGTATGCAGGATAATACGCTGTTTGGCTCTCTTTTATATCGACATCAAACCAGTATTTGACGAAATGCTTTGCACCTTTCATTTCAATCTTATCTTTTATTCTTTTTCCTTTTATTCTTCCTGAATTAATTTCAGTATATCTTGAAGATGCTTTGCTTGTGCTTGTGTTGAAACTTATCTCTATATTTTTTTGCCATACATATGAGTTGTCTTTTTTGCCCGAATAAGCGATTAATTTATCTTTCATTAGATCATTCATTACTTTATTGACATAATTTCCGGTCAATCTTAACGCTTTTGATATCTCTTTGTTGGTCATTCCTTTTCTGCTTTTGCTCAGTAGTTTCATCACTGCAAGTTCTGTGTCATTCAATCCCATAAGTCTGTTTGCGCCTTTCAGTATAGTGAAGAATTCTCCATTAAAGGATACTATGTTTCCGTCAACAGCATCTATATATATTTCTTTTTCTTTTTTGAGCAGACTTTTTGATTCGACTATCATCCTATACATAGGCCGTAATAGCAATTCTTTGTGGACCAAACTTTCTTTTTCAGGTCCGAAGAACAAGAACGATTTTTTCTTTTTTCTTTTTATTATGTCATCTAATTCGTCTTCTTTGACCACTATTTTCCAATGCAGCAGATTATTTGATTTTCCTTTTTTATCTTCTTTTGTTCTTTTGACTTGATCATCAAACCTTTCTAATTTTTCGTCCTTGATGTACTTTGAAAACTCTTTTTTCTTTTCTTTCATAAGCTCCTTTACCTTATGTTCTGTCAATGTTTCATGTATAGTATAAAGCCATCTTGATTTTATCTCTTGTATTTCATCAAACTCATCCGGACAAAAGAACAAGAATTCTCCTGGTTTGAGTTTTGGCATCTTCAGTATCAGATTTTCTATCTTGTTTCCTGCCAATGACTTCATAGCATCCTTGACCTTTTCCCTGTCTTGTTTTGTCGTCAATCTTCCTATTGCCCATGTACCAAACTGGGCCAATGCCTTATAATCTATGTCTCCTGGATTCTGTGTGCTTACCATACATCCAAGCCCATATTTTCTTGCTTGTTTGTATATCAATTTTAATATGTCTTTTGTTACTGGCTTTTTTGCTCCTGCTGGCATGTATTCTGCAATCTCGTCTATATAGAACAATGCCTGCAGACTCATGCTTGGATTTTTTAGCATCCATTCATATAATTGCAGAGCAAGCATAGAGATAAAGAATTCCTTATCTTTTTTTGTGGACAAGGAATTAAGGTAAATTATGTTTATTGTGTTTTTGTTGAGGATATTTCCTATATCTAGAGGAACTCCATGATTGAATAATAGGTCTTTTTCACCAACAGTCAAAAATTTTAGTTTATTCAGAAGTTTTTTTTGTTTACTTCCTTCATCTATAAAACCATCTGCTTCATCAATCAATGCATCATCTGGTTCAGACAATATGTTAATAAGTTCATTGAAATTATTTAATTTTATTTTGTTCTGATAGCAGTAATGGAGAGTGTAGTACAGTATTGCCTGTGCATGCTTTCCTTTATCCTTGTCAAGATCATATCCTATCAATGATGCTATAGAATTTGCTGTCTGATGGAATATGTTTATCAGCTCTTCCTTGTCTACTTTCCCTTCTGGCATCCTTAAAGGATTGATGCACATAGGTATGCCTTTAGAGCTTGCTGGTGTAAATATAGCAACATTCATTCCTTCAAATTTTTCATTCTCTGGAACAGCCAAACTTGATAAGTCGCCTTGCGGATCTATCAATATAGACGGTACTCCGTTAAGCGCAGCTTCTTCTATCATTACTTTGCTAAGTACTGTTTTTCCGCTTCCGCTTCCGCCGAAAGCGACAAAATGCTTGACAAGATTCTTTAGCTTGAACTCAAACTTAGAATTGTCTTTTATATTTTTGCCTATGTTGGCTTTCATATGCAGATCTTAAGAATGCTGGTTTATATAGTTTTTGAAAAAATAAGATAAAGTTAGTATCTCAAAGAGATACCAAAAATATAATATGTTTTCTAATACCTATAATGCTCTGGCTTATACGGTCCTTCTTTCTTCACGCCTATGTATGCTGCCTGCTCTTCTGTCATCTTTGTTAATTTAGCGCCAAGATGAGGCAGATGCAGCCTAGCTACTTCTTCATCAAGCTCTTTTGACAAGATATAGACACCTATCTTATGCTCTTGCTGCCAAAGTCTCATTTGTGCCAGCACTTGGTTAGAGAAACTGCTTGACATCACAAAGCTTGGGTGACCTGTAGCACATCCTAAATTAATAAGTCTTCCCTCAGCCAGAAGATATATGCTATGTCCGTCTTGGAAGGTATATCTATGTACAGGACATTCGCTTCCTTTGATCTCTTCTTTTTTTATGCCTGGCATTTTTTCCAATTTCTCTACTTCAATCTCATTATCAAAATGTCCTATGTTGCAGACAATAGCCTGATCTTTCATTTTGGACATATGCTCTGCTGTAATGACTGCTTTGTTTCCTGTAGTTGTAACGAAAATATCTGCAACAGGTAATGCATCCTCGATAGTTGTTACTTTGTATCCTGTCATACATGCCTGCAATGCGCAGATAGGATCAACTTCACTGATAATTATTTGAGCTTTCTCATTTGCTAATGATTCAGCACTTCCTTTACCAACATCTCCGAATCCGCATATCATTGCGGTCTTTCCTGATATGAGAACATCCATCGCTCTTTTTATACCATCAACTAAACTATGTCTGCATCCGTATACATTGTCAAATTTGCTTTTTGTAACTGAGTCATTTACGTTAATTGCTGGAAACGGCAAAGTTCCTTTTTCTTTCATCTGATAAAGCCTATGTACGCCGGTAGTTGTTTCTTCACTTACGCCTTTCATTTCTTTTGAAACATTTGTCCATACGTCATTTTTTTTTTCATGAAGTTTTTTCAAAGCTTTCATTAGTTCTCTGAAATCCTCTCCATTTTCACTATAATCCTTTTCAAGCAAACTTGGATCTTTTTCGCATTCTAATCCTTTGACTATCATCAGTGTTGCATCTCCACCGTCATCAACTATCAAGTTAGGACCTTTCCAATCACCAAAATCCAAAGCTTTCATAGTGCACCACCAGTATTCTTCCAATGATTCACCTTTCCATGCAAACACCGGCACACCTGCTTTTGCAATCGCTGCAGCAGCATGATCCTGTGTAGAAAAAATATTACAAGACGCCCATCTTACATCTGCGCCTAATTCAACAAGAGTTTCAATCAGCACTGCTGTTTGTATTGTCATATGCAATGAACCTGTAATTCTCGCACCTTTCAATGGTTTGCCAGGACCATATTTTTTCCTTATAGCCATCAACCCAGGCATCTCTCTTTCAGCTATCTCTATCTCTTTTCTTCCAAAATCTGCTAAGTTTAGATCTTTAACACAATAATTTTCAGTCTTATCCATAAATATCACCTTTTATTTAGTCTATGATTTTGGTGCTTATTTAAAAATCTTTGCAGTTTAGGGGTTCATCCGGAAAAGAATAAATATGTATACTGAATACTAAATTGCGAGGTGT
>CAYSVS010000063.1:0-6895 GCA_964434475.1 uncultured Methanosarcinales archaeon | reverse complement strand
TGTGCAATTAATCTAAAAAGCTAAGCTAAACAGCAATTATGCAAAGTTCTCTGTAGCTTGCTCCGTTGGGATTTTTTATTTAAATTGCAACCTTTTGTTGATTAGTAGATAAATTGTTGCTTTTTGGCCATTTTACCTTAAAATTTACGATAAATTTATAAATCTGGTTTATTTTTTAAGTTAAAATGGTGGACTTAGATGAAAAAGATTATATCATTTTGAATGAACTTCAGGGAAATTGTAGGGAGTCTTTGACCAATATTGCAAAAAAAGTAGGGCTTTCTGTAGATTCTGTTAGAAAAAGAATCATGAAGATGGAAAATGATATATTTTATTCAAAAATACAGATAAGACCCAGAAGCTTGGGTTTTAATAATATAATTGATGTTAAGATAAAACTTAGAGATTATTCAAAAGAAGAATTCGATAAATTTATTAATTATATGAAAGAACACAATAGAGTGGCTGAATTATTTTCAATAAGTGGACAATGGGATGTATCAGCAGTCATTATTTGTAAAGGTCTTGATGATCAAGAAAAAATAACAAGAGACATAAAAGATAAATTTGGCAATTTAATAAGTAGTTGGACTGAATCATCAACTTTACATGCTTATAAATTTGAAAAATACGATTTGGTTCAATTGATGGGTGATGATAATGAAAAAAATATTTGAAAATAAAGTTGTACTTATAACTGGAGGAACCGGTTTTTTAGGAAGAGCATTAACTAAAGAAATCCTTAAATATAATCCTCAAAGCATAAGGTTGTTTAGCAGGGATGAAGTTAAGCATCATAAGGCACAAGAGTTTTTTAATTATGATGAAAAACTTAGAAATTTGATTGGTAATGTTAGAGATTATGAAAGGTTGAAAAAAGCATGTGCGGGAGTCGATATTGTTATACATGCGGCTGCATTAAAGAGATTGGATATTTTAGAATATAATGTAGATGAATCAATAAAAACAAATATTTTAGGAACTTTAAATGTGGTTAATGCTGCACTTGAAAATAATGTTTCTAAGGTTTTGTTTGTGTCAACAGATAAGGCTTGTTCTCCAGTTAACACATATGGAGCTTGCAAGTTTGTAAGCGAAAGAATATTTACTGAGAGCAATTTCAGTAAAGGAGCAAAGAAAACTATTTTTACTACAGTAAGATATGGTAATGTACTTGAAAGTACGGGTTCTGTTATACCTTTCTTTGAATCTAAAATAAAGAACGGTGAAAAAATTCCATTAACAGATGAAAGAATGACTAGATTTATTATCAATCCTAAACAGGCAGTACAACTTATATTTAATGCATTAAATTATGGGGTTGGCGGTGAAATTTTTATACCTAAACTTCCTGCTTTTAAGGTAACAACTCTTATTGATATACTTAAGGATAAGTTAAAAGCTGATAATGGTATAGATATTATAGGAATTAGACCTGGAGAAAAGATACATGAGTTGATGATAAATAATTCCGAAGTTCCAAGAAGCTATTCTTTTAAAGATATGTATGTAATAGCTTCTCAGATTGAAAAATATTCGGATAAATATAATGGTGAATATATGGTTGAAAATAACAGGCTTACTGAAGATGATATGATTCAATATAGTTCTGAAGGGTCTGTTTTAAGTAAGAACGAATTGAAAAAGATATTCAAGGAGTATGGTTTGTTATGAAGTTAAAAGTATTGGTTACGGGTGCAGATGGAGTACTTGGTTCATATTTCTTAGATAGTCTTAAGGATTTTAATGTTATTGGAACCTCTAGAAGAAAAAGTTCATCAAATAAGATTTTGGTGGATTTTTCTGATGATAATTTTATAGATAAGATTCCTAAAGTTGATGTTATAATACATTGTGCTGCGATTACAGATGTAGATTTTTGTGAGAAAAATAAAGATGTTGCAACAAAGATAAATATTGATGCAACTCGAAAGTTAGCTGAATTTGCAGAATCTAATGGTATTCATTTAATATATATTTCAACAGATTCTGTGTATTCAGAAAAAAATGGGATTTCATCAGAGGAATCAGATTTAAATCCTGTTAATCATTATGCTTTTACTAAGCTTCAAGGAGAAAAAGTAGTATCAAAAATAAGCAAATATACTATTCTTAGATTAAATTATTTGTCAGATAAAGGTCTTTTTGCGTGGATTTACAATAGTTTATCAAAAGGTAAACATATCAATGGTTTTTATGATGTGTTTTTCTCTCCTATTTTTATAGGTGATATAGTTGTAGCATTAAAAGAGATTATTGTTGGTAATGTATTTGGAAAATTTAATCTGGGAGGCTTAGAGAAATTATCAAAGTTGGATTTGATTTTATTGGTATCTGATAAGTTTGGTTTTGATAAGAATTTAGTTGCTCCTGTAAAAATCGGCGATATTAATATGGAAGCAAGAAGACCTTTTGATACTGTTATGGATAGTACTAAGATAATAAATTTATTGAAATTGGAGTTATTAGGTATTGAAGAGATGATTGATAAATTAAAGAACCACTATAACTCAATGATGGATAAATTAATTGATTCCTTACAGTTAGAAATAGATAAAAATAAGCTTTCATCTGAAGTGCATCTTCTTTTGAGGAAAAAAAATGTTAAAAAACAATAATATTTGTGCAGTAGTACCTGCATTCAATGAAGAGAAGACAATAAGAAAAGTACTTAAAGAACTTAGTTTTGTAGACTATATTATTGTTGTTGATGATGGTTCTACAGATAAAACAAAAAAAATTGCAGAGAAGTATGCTAATGTTTATGTAAATTCAAAGAATAGGGGATATGAATACTCTATTACATTAGGATTAAGGAAGGCTATTGAAACTGGTGCTGATATTATTTTTACAACTGATGCAGATGGAGAAGTTAATATTGAAGATGTAAAGAAAGGTTTAGACCTCTTTGTGAAAAACAAATTGGATATTTTGATAGGTTTTCAAGATTCCAAATACAAAAGAATAAGTGAGATCATTTTTTCTTTTTATACTAAACTTATGTTTGGAATTAAAGATCCTTTGTGTGCTTTTAAAGTATATGGTAAAAAAATGTATCCTTATATGAATAAACAAAGCAATAAGTATATGGGTTCTTATTATGGTATTTTGGGTTTTAGAAAAAAATTTAAACGAGAACAAATATATATTAAAGTGTTCCCGAGGGATGATGTGCCAAAAATTGGGGGAATCATCAAAGGAAATGTTATTATTTTCTGTCAGTTTATAAAATTTTTGATAGGAGGTTTTTATGATGAGTAAAGAAAAGGTAATAGAGTTAAGTTCAGGTAAGAAAATAGGGGGCAATAATTCTGTTTTTATTATAGCTGAGATAGGTAGTAATCACAATTCTGATTTAAGTATGGTAAAAAAGATGATTGATTATGCTGCAAAATATGGTGCCGATGCTGTAAAGATACAAAGTTTTAAAGCCGAAGATTTTGTGGTTGAAAAAGGTTTAGAGTTTGAGTATAAACAAAACGGTTCTGATAATATTAAGCTATCTCAATTTGAATTATTTAAAAATTTAGAATTTAAAAAAGAATGGCATAAGGAAATATTTGATTATGCAAAAGAGAAAGGTTTGGTAATTTTTTCAACACCTGGTAGTAAAGAGTTTGTTGAATATCTTGATAAGGAGATGAATGTGGAACTTTTCAAGATAGGGGCGGATGATATGACTAACCATGAGTTGATAAGATCAATTTCTGAAACAGGTAAACCTTTAGTTATATCTACAGGAATGGCTAATATGTCAGACGTAGAGGATGTTTATGATATGCTGATTAATGTTAAACTAAAAAATATATCTATGTTGCAATGTACAAGTGTTTATCCGTCAGATTATGAAGAACTAAACTTAAATGTAATCAAAACATATCAAAATAAATTTGATGCTGTAATTGGATTTTCTGACCATTCTATAGGTAATTATGCGTGTTTTGCGGCTGTTGCTTTAGGAGCAAAAGTAATAGAAAAACATATTACTTTGGATAAAAAACTTCCTGGGCCTGATCATTGGTTTTCTGCAAATCCGGAAGAGTTAAAGGATCTTGTAAAAGGAATAAGGGCTATAGAAAAATCAATGGGTAGTTATGATAAATATGTAGTAGATAAAGAAAAAGAGTCATATGTATCTTGTCATAGAGGTATTACTTGTAATACTAACTTAAGAAAGAGAGATACTATAAAAGAAGATTCAATTTGTTTAAAAAGACCATTTAAAGGAATACATCCTAAATATTTGAAAAAAATAATTGGTGCAAGATTGTTAAACGATAAATCTAAGGATGAACCTTTAAAATGGGAAGATATAAATATTAATCAAGATGAGGTGGATCTATGATTTTAAGTATACATCAGCCAGCCTTTTTACCTTGGTTAGGGTATTTTCATAAGATTATTAGTTCAGAAGTTTTTGTAATATTGGATACTGTGAAATATTCGGCTAAAGGTAAAAATTGTTTTCAAAATAGAAATAGAATAAAAAGTGCCAATGGTATTATTTGGCTTACTGTTCCTATAATCACTAAAAATAAATCTGATATCCTTATCAAGGATGCAGAGATAGACAATAACCAAAGATGGAATATAAAGATAATTAAAAGCATAAAGAATAACTATTCAAAAGCTAAATTTTTTAATAAGTACTTTCCTGAAATTGAAAGATTGTTAACTAAGAAGTATAAAAATCTTAATGACTTGTGTAAAGATATGTTGGATTATTTTTTAGAGGTTTTAAATTGTAAAACTCATATATTATATGCTTCTGATATTGATTTGGGTAATAGCGTGAAATCAGACCTTATATTGGATATATGTAAAAAATTAAATGCAGATAAATATATTTCTGGTAAGAATGGTAAAAATTATATCAATATTCAAGATTTTAGTAAGGAAGATATTACAGTCATATTTCAGAATTATAAACATCCCGTATATGATCAGCTTTATGGTGAATTTATCCCTTGCTTATCTTTTATAGATTTATTATTTAACCATGGTCCTGATTCAAAAAATATAATTATGGGAGGAAATGAGTTGAAATGAAAAATAAAATATTGGTTATTGCAGCCCATCCTGATGATGAATCTTTGGGTGTAGGTGGTACTATTATAAAATTAAGTAAACGCAATGATGTTTATTGCCTTATTTTGAACGATGGAATTGGTGCAAGATATAAAAATAAACAATTTTTAACCCAGGATATCATTAAAAAAAGAAAAGGAGATGTTGATAAACTGAAGAATATATTGGGCTTGAATGAAATCTATTATGATTATCTCGGTAGTAACTGTAGGTTTGATTCATTAGAACTTTTGGATATAGTTAAGGTTATAGAGAAGCATATAACAAAAATAAAGCCTAATATAATTTATACTCATAATGATTCTGATTTAAATATAGATCATAGAAAAATACATCATGCAACATTAATAGCTACAAGACCTTTTAGGTGTAAAAGTGTAAAAGAAATATATTCTTATGAGGTTTTGTCAAGCACAGAACAGAATACTGAGAGTCCTTTTGTTCCAAATACTTTTGTAGATATTAGTGAATATATAGAAAATAAGATTTCTGCAGTTAAATGTTATGGGTCTGAAATAAGCACTATACCTAATCCCAGAAGCTCTGAGGCTATTAAGGCTTTGGCAATTTTTAGAGGCGTGCAATCAGGTATAAAATATGCTGAAGGATTCAAATTAATAAGGAAAGTAGGAAGTGAAGATGATGAAAAATAAGAAAGTTGATGTGATAATTCAAGCAAGAATGGGTTCTACTAGGTTACCGGGAAAAGTGATGATGAAGATATGTGGGAAGACTGTACTAGAACACGTAATAGAAAGAGTTCTTTATGCGAAAAATGTTGATAGTGTTATAATTGCAACCACAATAAAAGATAAGGATGATCCTATTGTGAAATTAATTGAAAATTATCCAGATAATAGGGTGTCGGTATTTAGAGGTTCAGAAGATGATGTCTTATCAAGATATTATCATGCTGCTAAATACGCTTTATCTGATGTTATTGTTAGAATTACATCAGATTGTCCTTTAATTGATCCTGTTATTGTTGATAAAGTAATAGCTATGTATTTTAAAGGGAATTATGATTATGTTTCTAATAGGTTTGGGAAGAGAACATTTCCAGTAGGTCTTGATACAGAAGTATTTAGTTTTTCAGTTTTGGAAGATATGTATAACAATGCGAAAGATAATTATGATAGAGAGCATGTTACCCCTTTTTGCTATAAGGATGAAAATAGATTAAAATATAATGTTGGGAAATTAGATAATGAACAAGATTGGTCCAACAATCGATGGACATTAGATGAAGAAGAAGATTTTATATTCCTAAAGGCGGTATTTGAAGCATTATATGATGATTCAAAAGTCTTCTTATCTGAAGATATTATTGATTTTTTGGCTAAAAATCCTGAAATAAAGAAAATCAATGAAAATGTAGTTCAGAAAACAGTAGTTTCTTAGTTATTGCTTAATACAATTATTTGTATATTCTATTTTGTTATTACGA
Source organism: uncultured Methanosarcinales archaeon (assembly GCA_964434475.1). GTDB lineage: Archaea > Nanobdellota > Nanobdellia > Woesearchaeales > CAYSVS01 > CAYSVS01. The sequence continues at coordinate 360 of CAYSVS010000063.1, read as the reverse complement.
TAAATATTTAAAGCATTAGGGATAAATATTTATTATGAGGATTGCTTTTATTGATTCACCAAAATTGAATGTACCTATTACTGGTATATTTGCTAAGTTGTATGATAACATAGAAGATTTATACTATTATTTCAGTAGATTAAATCTAAAGAAAAAATTAAATGATGTAGATCTTGTGATAGCTGTTGATTCTCAAAGTGAAAAAATATTAGAAAAGAAGGAAATTAAATTTTCAAAGATAAATGAATTTATTTCTGCAAAAGACTATAAAAGATATGAGAAAGAGGCAATGAAATATAAAAGAAATTTGCCTTTAAATAATAAATCGCTTGCGATTAAATACAAGGATCAATTATTGTG
>CAYSVS010000062.1:2537-7022 GCA_964434475.1 uncultured Methanosarcinales archaeon | reverse complement strand
TATAAACCAACTTGATCAAATAAATTTTGCAGAATTATCGAATTTCACAATTGAATAGGCTAATATGGACAGTAAAGGATGTAATTCTGATATGGATTAGAATTACGAGGGTCTCATATTATTCTATTTAATATTAAATTAGTTATAGTTTTCTTTCAAACATAATGATTTTTGCTTTTTCTGTATACTTGTTTTTTTCCATAAAGTTTATCATAGGTTCATTATCTTCATAAGAAAGTACTACTGATTTTTTACATTTCTTTTTTCTAGCGATTTTCTCAGCTTCCTTAAGCATCTTTGTTCCTACGCCTTTATTTTTGAACAATGTGTCTACTACTATTTTATCAACAAAGCAATATCCTCTTTTAGGCTCTAATTTTATATGTAATGTTGATATTACTTGTTTGTTAAGCTTTCCTACATATATGGTGTCTTTTTTTGATTTTCCAATATCATTAAGATATTTCTTATCATACTTATCTTTGCTGAAATCAACAATTTCTTCGTTTGAGTTCCATATCTCTAATATCTTGTCAAAATCTTTTGCAGAAGCTTTTTTTATATCCATTTACATCACCCTTTCTCCGCAATTATAGCAGAAATTAAACGTTTCTCTTAATTTTGAACCACATTTAGGGCAAAATTTGTATGTGTGGTGTTTTTGGTAGTATTCTGGTGTATGTTTGTAATGTTTCTTTGGTTTGCCCAGATCGATTGCTTTTTTCAATATAATCTTAAATAATCCGTAAATTATGAATAAGAACCCTATGATTACAAAAATTCTGAGGCTGTTGCTGTCTCTTATCTTGTTAAGATAATAAGATGTTCCTGAAATTATCATACCTGTTATGATGAATGCAATTCCTGGAATTTTAGTTTTAGCCATTTTTCCAACCTATGTGTGTTTTGTTATTCATATAAGGAACCAGTACATCAGGTATCCTTATTCTTCCATCTTTTTCCTGGAAATTTTCTATTATGGCTACCAATGCTCTTGCTGTTGCAACGGCTGTACAGTTTAATGTATGAACAAACTTATTGCCTTCTTTTGTTCTGTATCTGATCTTTAGTCTTCTTGCTTGATAATCTGTGCAATTGCTTCCTGATACAACTTCTCTGTATTTTTCTTGTACTGGATACCATGCTTCAAGATCATATTTTTTTGCAGCTACTGTGCCTATGTCGCCAGTACATATATTTACGCGTCTGAAATGTAATCCTAGATTCTTCCAAAATTCTTGCGCATTCTCTATCAATTCTTCATGAAATTTCCAGCTGTCTTCTGGCTTACATATTATTATTTGTTCTATTTTGTTGAATTGATGCCCTCTAAATATGCCTTTTGTATCCTTCCCATGTGTTCCAGCTTCTTTTCTGAAACATGTCGAGATTCCTATTAATTTGATGGGAAGTATGTCTTCTTCTATTATCTCATTGTAGAACATACCCACTAATGGATGTTCTGATGTTGCGATAAGATACAAATCTTCATCTTCTATCTTGTACATCACATTCTCAAAATCAGATAAATCTGTAACCCCTTCATAACTTTGCCTGTTCATCATAAAAGGAGGCTGCACTAAATTATATCCTTTTCCAATCATAAAATCAACAGCATATTTTTGCAAAGCCAGATCCAGTTCAGCTAATCCTGATTTAAGAAACCAGAATCTTGAGCCGGATATTTTTGCAGCTCTTTCTATGTCTGCAATGTCCATATCCTGCATAATATCAACATGGCTTCTTATAGGAAAATTTAAATTAGGTTTTTCTCCAAATAGTTCTTCTTCGACATTGTCTTCTTCACTTTTTCCTATAGGTACAGACTCGTGTAATATGTTGGGTAGTTTCATAAGATAATTGTCTATATTTTCTCTTATTTTTTTTTGTTTTTCTTCAATATCTTCTATTTTTTTTGGTATTTCAGAAGCTTCTTTAATCTTTTTAGATGCGTCTTTTCCTTGTTTTTTCAACTGCGCTATCTCTCTGCTTATGACATTCCTGCTATTTCTTAATTTTTCTGTTTCAACTTTTAGTTTACGCCATTCAGAATCAAGCTGCTTAATTTTATCTATCCATTTTAGTTTTTTAGAATCCTTGCGTTTTTTAAGGTCTTTTTCAACTATTTCTTGGTTATCTCTTATTAATTTGATATCTAGCATAATATCCTCTCTTTTCAGACTTAAAAAGTATATTTGATATAAAAACTTTAGGTTATTTCACGTATAATTCCACTTTTTCTTTGTGATTCAATGCATCTATCAGTATTTTGCTTATCTTATTCTTTTTTAGTTTTATCTTTGCATCTTTGCTTGCTTTGGCTGTCATCAAAAATTCTTTATTGACATAAATGTCTATGTTATTGTTAGCAAATTCTTCATCTATGAATAGGACAATATTCTTTTTTTTATGTCATACATAAACTCGTCAATCTTTTTCATATTATCATTGTTCTTTTTGTCGATCTCCTGAACGTCTATGTTTATGCCTAATCTTTTTTCTACTTCTGAGATATTCTTTCCTTGCTTGCCAATGAACCCTGCTATATCTCTGTCAGGCATATACACTATACATTTGTTTTCGCTGACCATATCCACTTTTATGTTGTCAGAGTATTTTCTTATTTCTCGCTCAATCTGTTTTCCTGCCAACTTTTGAACTGATGATTTTTTTTCAGCTCCTATCGGTACAACAACAGTCTGTTCTCCGTATGTATATATCTCGAATTCCGGCTTGTTGCTTTCAAAATCACTTACCACAACAACTGGTCTTGCTAGATCAGCTTCAGTCATGCCGCTTGGTACCTTGACGGTCATCTCTACGCTTAATACTTTATCTATCTTTCCATTCTTTATGAATATCACTGTGTCAATAATCTGGGGTATGACTCCCATCTCTATCCTTCCTATAAACCTTTGTATGGAATCTACTGGATTTGTTCCATGGACTATACCTACCATGCCAACTCCTGCAAGTCTCAGGTCTGAGAATAATTTAAAATCTTCTGTGTTACGCATTTCATCAAAAAAAGTATAGTCTGGACGAGACAATAATAATATGTCGTGAACTTCTTGGGCGTCTCCGTGGCTTATTGCGTATTGTGTTACCTGTTCAGGCAATACCAGATCCCTTGGTGCTTCTACAGTCTTTACTATCTTATTCTTTAACGCATAAAATTCTGCTAATGCAGCAGCGAAAGTGCTTTTTCCCATTCCTGGAGAACCTGCTACAAGAATGCCTTCTGCTTGTTCAGCAACCCTTTTGTGGAGTTTTTCACTGAGTGTATAATCACTTAAATTTAATTTTTTGACAGGTCTTACTGCTGTTATTTCCCATCTGTCTGCAAAAGGAGGATAGGTCATGACGATCCTGTAATTGCTTAACTGTACTATGGTTGAACCTTTTCTTTCTATTTCTATGAATCCGTCGTTCCTTGAATTTGCTTCTTCAATTATCTCTCTTTGCATATCTTTTATTTCTTCGTGTTTTATTTTTTTATTGCTAAGCTCAACAAAGTTCCATTCTCCTGGTTTTCCTTTTTTTGCATTTGGTTTTACATTCTCTTTAAGATGTACGCTCATAGTTGTATCGTCAAAAAACTTTTCAAGCTTGATCTTTTTTGCCTTTTTCTTGGGCTGTATGAACATAACCTCGACACCTTTTGCTTTAGCAACTCTGGTTTGAACATTGTCGGATGTCATCAATGCTGCTCCTTCTTCATATGCAGCAGATAGTATTAGGCTGTCTATCTCACCTAGTTTTGCATATTTTACATCAATAAATTTAGGTCTTGAACCTATGAAAGAAATATTTATAGCTTGCTCTTCGCATATTTTTCTTATCTTTTCAATCTCTTCTAATCCTATGAATCCTGTTGATTTGCCTTCGTTTGCTTGATGCTCTAGTTCTGCTATGCTTGCTTCGTGTATCATAATGCTTTCTGCTGAACATTCTTTTTTTTCAAGCATTTGGGATATAGCTGCTTCTATTATCACTGATGTGTCGGGGATTATTTTTTCATATTTTATTTTTGTCATATTGTTTTGAATTGATTTAACTAGTATAAATACCTTTTGTTTTTAACTTGGTGTCGTCGATAATAATGGTGTTTTTTTTGTCTTTTTTTCAATGGGTTTTTGTTTTTCAAGAAACCTTATTTTTCTTTTTCTTTTTTTTGTTTCAAATCTTCGACGATGTTTTTTTGTTTTGTTATTCTGTAATTTTTTCAACAAAAAATAAAAATAGAAAAGTATTTAAAGGAGTTTATCCCTAAAAGCTATATGGGTCTTATTCAAAGACACTTTGGCCAAAGAGGTGAATACATTATGGCTTTGAAACGAAAAAAATCTGTAAAGAAAACTCCTGCTAAGAAAAAGAAAGCAGTTAAGAAGAAAGCACCTGCTAAGAAAAAGAAAGCAGCTAAGAAGAAGCCTGCTAAGAAAAAGAAAGCAGCTAAGAAGAAACCTGCTAAGAAAAAGAAAGCAG
>CAYSVS010000062.1:0-2437 GCA_964434475.1 uncultured Methanosarcinales archaeon | reverse complement strand
AAAAGAAAGCAGCTAAGAAGAAACCTGCTAAGAAAAAGAAAGCAGCTAAGAAGAAACCTGCTAAGAAAAAGAAAGCAGCTAAGAAGAAGCCTGCTAAGAAAAAGAAAGCAGCTAAGAAGAAATCTAAAAGAAGAAAGTAATTTCTTATGTCCTGATTTCAGGACTTTTTTTTCTTGATTTTTATCGGAAAATATTATTTAGCCAAAGCATGAATTTCTGTATTGGATTTAAATTTGTCAAACTTATGTTTATTCTATCTGTTGCGTTATAATTCTTTCCTTTCTCGTCTTTATACAATATTTCTATGTTTATATCGTTGTCTCCTTCCATAAGATCTTTGCCTTTCATCTCGATGACCAACCTATGATTTTTTTCCATATCGCTTATATTGAACTTTTCACTCCTTTTGAAATATATCTTAACATTTTTCGGGTTTGATATGGATTCTTTTTTTAGTTTTATCTCAACTTTAAATTTGTCATCGTATTTTACTTCTTTAGGATAAGATATCTCGTCTATGGAAATTCTGGGTGTGTCTCGTATATTTAAATTTACTCTGTGTTTTTTTGATATGTCTTTGTTATTTAATGTGATGTCATAATAATCTTTTGCAGGCACGGATAATTCTATGTTTTTTTGCTGCATTATGTTTAGGTCGAAAAATTCAGAATGGTCTTCTGTCTTAAGGTTAATGTCTTTTAAGATTATATTTCCTTTGTTTTTGATGCTGCAGATAATTTTTGGATTTTCGTATGTATAATAATATTTTTCTTCTTGTTTACATGATATTATCATTCTTTTTGATTCTTCTTTCTCTTCTTCATCTTGTTGTATATCAAAATATCCTTTGTCATATACTTTTGATTCGTGGTTTGATCTGAAAGATGTTTTTGTAGATTGATTTTTGTTGGTGTATATCAATACAGGAAATTCATATTCATATAGTTCATCTAAATTCTTGTTAAGTTTTACCAGATAACTTATTTTTTTAACTTCATTCGGTCTAAGTAGAATATCTTTTACGGAATAATTTGATTTTCTCACGTCTTCAGGTAATGATATCCTTAATCTTTCTGCAATATAATAATTTTTGTTGTTCTCTATCTCTACAGTAAGTTTGTTGTATGATCCAAATCCTATGATCTCTTTTTCAAATTCCGCATTTATATCTATGTCATCTACTTTTTTTGCTTTTTTTCTGTCTAAAAAAACATTGAAGTTCAAAGGATATGATTCTATATTTACATCTCTTGCTTTCCATTCGTATGTTGCTGAACTTTGTTCTGTGTCTTGTGAATATAACAACACTATGTGTGCAGGATCAACATATCCTAATTCGTCATATGTTATATCGAATGATGCCCAACCATAATCTGGAAAATATACTTCAGCCCATGCATGAGGAGCCCAGTCGTTCAAGCCATCATAATTAGTATAGGCTAATCCGCTTACATATCTTGCAGGGATGCCTACGCTTCTTACCATAGCGATGAACAAAGAACTGATTTCATCACAAACACCGTACTTGTTTTCCAATGTCCAGGATGCTTTTTGTACTGCGTTTGCAGTCAATGTATCTAAAGAATAATGTATGTTGTCTCTTATCCATACAGCGATCTTAAATACAGCTTCATACATATCATCTTCTCCTTCTATAATCTCTGAAGTTTTTGCAATTATCAAAGAATTATTGGAGTCTATCTTATTTGTGGGTTGTGTATATTCTATGTGGTCTTGGATATCGATAGGAAAATTTATCTTTTTTTTAATCTGCGCTTGGTTATAATATGTTTTTACCTTTGAATCTATATTATATATAAAATATTCCTGCTCCGGATTCTGCCACCTGAAATTTATGCTTTTTGTTTTTTCTGCGCTAGGATCAGATGACTGCATAAGTATATCCTGGTGGTTTGTTTTCTTTGGAAAAAAATAAACGTTTGCGGAGATATGGTCTATTTTTGAGCCTTGCTCTTTTATTATGTCTATCTTTCCAGATATATCCACGTCTGTGATTATGTATTCGCTGTTGAAAATATCTGTGCTTGCTATTGTTGAGTTTATGAGAATCAATATAATAGTAAAATATGTTATAATATATTGGTGTTTTTTCATTGATAGTGATACTTTTAACTTGATATATAAGTCTTTCTTAAAATAAGAAAAGAACGCCGAGGGAGGGACTTGAACCCTCGTGCCCCGAAGGACATTGGATCTTTACAATCCATTTGACCTACGCAGTCATAAAAACGAAGTTTATAGCAATCCAACGCAATGGCCAGACTATGCGACCTCGGCATATTTTGGCTATTAGGATTAATGTGATATTTTTAAAGGTTTCTGTTAATCGCGTTTAATTATATTTTATTAAAATTTGTTTATTTATACTGGAGTTGTGCAGATTTAAACTCTAGCCTTGGCTAAACCTCTAAATATT
>CAYSVS010000061.1:0-7318 GCA_964434475.1 uncultured Methanosarcinales archaeon | reverse complement strand
AGAATGATTAATCTCATATTTAGAATATTATTTGAACCTTATTCCGGATGAACCCGGTTATAATTATATTGTTCATTATTCTTCAATCACACTGAAATAACTTTTGACACATGATTCGCTTTTGCAACCTTTATTACCTTAGAAACAAAGCTTTCTATCTTATTCTCGTGACTTACTAGAATTATCTGCTTTATACCTATCTCATCCAGAACGTTTCGCATCTTGTCAAGCTGCTCTGATGAAAACCCATCGGTGGGCTCATCAAGCATTATCAAATTCTTAGTCATTATACTGCTGTTAATCTCATTAATAACCTTATTCAAAGCAAGCCTGTAAGCTAAAGCACAGGACGTCTTCTCTCCGCCAGAAAGATGATTATAGGTTGTATCAAAACCATTCTGTTCTACAATTACAGAGAAGTCATCATCAAGCCTTACAGACATAGCATCATCTTCCATGAGTAAGCTGAACCATCTCTGGAAATAGCTATTGAACTCATAATATGCTTTAAGCAAGATCTGTTTTTCTATGGAAAACATAAGCTCCTTGAAATGGTTCTGCAACCAGTTCTGAATCTGAAGATAATAATTTAACAAAGACCTTTTTTCTGATTTTTCTATTATCTCTTTCTGCAGCGATTGTATATTTTCCTGAACACTATTTAACCTTGTCCTAACTACAGATATCTCTAGTTCTTTTTCCTTGTGCTGATCAAGCAGCGAATCAAGCAAAGAGTTCTGTTTCTCATAAATTATGTTTATGTTCTTAAGATCTTTCAGAAGGTGAAGAAACTGCACTCTATTTTCTTCAAGTGTCTTCTTTTCTATGCTTGTTTTTTTTATGAGAACATCCAGTTCCTCCAGCCTGGAAGCTTTATCTTTTATCATATGAGATATGTTGTTTTTCTCAAGTTTAAGCATCTTGTTCTCGCGCAATTTTTCAAGCAGTTGTTTTTTCTGTTTTAAATCACGTCTAAGAGCATCAACATTTTCCAAATCAGCATCTTCTATCTTTTTTTTGAATACCGTTCTTTTAGATTTCAAACTGTCCAATATCCTTTTCTTTCTTATTATAGCATCTGAATATTCTTCAAGATGTTTTTTTCTGTTTTTTAAGCCTATCAGTTTGTGCTCAGCTTTGCGGATATTTTCAATATCATCTTTAAGTTTAGCTATACCCTGCCTCAAGATATGTTCATCCTTCGCAATATTTTCCATAATAGCCAAATATTCCAACTGCCTGTCCTTTTCACGTGTCTTAAGCCTTATCTTATGTTCATCTGCAACAGGTTGGAGGCAAGTAGGGCAATTGCTAAGCTTTGTTACCTTTTCAACTATGTTTTTTGAGTCGTTGATCTGAAATCCAAGCTTGTGCTTTTTCTCTAACAAATCATCAAGCTCAGTCTCATATTCAGAAAGCTTCTGAACAAAATCTTTTTTCCTGCAGATACTCTCGTTAAGATTAACTATCTCTGATTCAAGCAAAGGCAGATCCTTTACTTTCTGTTCATCTACATCTTTTCTTATCATCTCTATCTTATCATCAACCGCTTTAAGTTTTATATCCAACTCGTCCCTTGCTTTTGCTTTCATGAAAATCTTTTGCTCAATAATGCTTATTTCTTTATCTGCCCCCCCTATATCAGTATCTGAAATATCGTGGGTCTTTATGTTGTCATACCTCTGTTTCAAATTGTCGAGCTGCTTAAGGATTATCTTCTTCTCATCGCTAAAATTATCCTGCCTGTTAACTAAATCATCTAACTTCACAAAAGTTATCTCTAGTTTATTATTCAGATCGTTGAATCTCTTAAGCTTTTTTTCAGTTTCTAAAATGAAGTGTTTCTGAGTCTTGATTTTTTTGTCAATTTCAAGAAAACTTTTTTTCAGAATGTCCAATCTTTTTATCATATCGTACTTTGAGGCATCTGCTTCAGATTTTTGCTTTTTCTTTTGGTCTATATCTGAAACAAATCCAGTTATCTTATCGCATTCCTGCTTTAGATAAGATATAGTTATAGAACTATTTTCCCTTATCTGCTTGTATTTCTCTATATCAAAAACTTTCCTTAATGTATTGAGTCTTGACTCACTGTCTTCCGTCAATATTCTTTTCATCTCTTCCTGGGGCGTATAGATAGTATACCTGTAGATTACATCCTTTGACCTAGCAACCAGATCCCCTGGATAATTGAGAAGATCCAAAATCCTTGATTTGAGCTCTACAGGAGTTAAGTCTTGTTTTTTTCCATCTATTATGATATAACCCTCTGTTTGTTTTACATCTTTTTTCTGTCTTTTCAGGGTCCTTTTTACTATAATCTCTTTTGTTCCTATTTTAAAATTCAACTCAACGCTTCCTTTTTTCTCTCCGTTCCTAAGCAAACTTAATCCTGGCAAATGTTTTCTTTTCAAGCCAAATAAAGCGAACTCTATGGCCTGCAGTATCGTGCTTTTGCCTGAACCTATATCTCCGCTTAGCATGACAGAGGAATGCGGAAACTCGATGCACTGCCTAGTATAGCTTCGAATATTCTCGAGAACAATCTTTTTTATGTACATAGAAAATAAATGGGATAAAAGGTTTTATATAATTTGTGATGTCATAATGTATTGGTTTGAGAATATAAACTTACTTCTTCTTTGTCCTTTTCTTTTTTTTTGATTTGCCATCTATGGCAAGCATCGCAGCACCTATAACGCTAGCATCCGCTAATTTACTCTTAGTTACCTTCAGATGTCTGCCAGTCATAGGAAAAACATGCTTTTTCAATGTCTGGTTCATAGTTTGCCTGAAGTATTGGAAACTTTTGCTTACAGACCCTCCAAGTATGATGGTATCTGGATCATAAGTATTGGCTATGACAGATAACGCAACACCTAAATTCACCCCATATTCCTTGAATACGTTTTTTGCAAAGCCCTTGTTGCGCTTTGCCATCTCTGCTATCTTGATAGGAGACATTGTCAAACCTTGGTAAGTAGATAATCTTTTCAAAGCAGGACCTGCAGCATATTCTTCTAATGTTATGCCTTTGAAAGGAATCTGACCAACTTCTCCTGCAGCACATGTAGAACCTGTAAAAATCTGTTTATCTATGATGAAACCACAGCCTAAACCTGTACCTACTATCAATCCCACAACAAGCTTATGTTTTTTTCCCTGGCCTAATCTTGATTCTGCCAAAGCGAAGCAGTTTGCATCATTATTTATATATACTGTTTTTTTGAACTTTTTCTCGATTATCTTCTTAAGAGGAACATTATCCCAGCCAGGCAGGTTTATTGCTCCTTTGATAGTTCCTGTCTTAAGCTCTATAGGAGCTGGAAAACCTATGCCTATTCCAACAACGTTCTTGTCCCAAACCTCTGTTATAGCATTTATTATATTTTTGATAACGACCTTTTTGCCTTTATTGGCTTCAGTAAGAAAAATAATACTTTTTTTAACCTTATATGTTTTTGTTACCAAGGCAGCCTTTATCTTTGTACCGCCTATATCAACACCTATGAAATATTTTGGCATAATTAATCACATTTTATCAAATCGTATAACTTCTATTTATACTTTTGCGTTAGTTTTATAAAATAATTTTTATTACCACACATAGATAGTGCGGGGGTAATTATGGGAATATTAAATTATGATTGTATGAGATTGGATAATGCGCAGAAAAGACAGATTAAAGAGTTCATATGTTTTAAACTAGACAGGGACGAAAATATTTCTTTTAAGGACCTGAATAAGTTTGTTGGTATAAGCCAGAAACAGTGGGAAGTGTTTTGCTTAGAAAACAAAGAAAAGATAGGAGAGAAACTGAAGAGTTTCTAAGTATCTTATTTCTTAAATATTTATCACAACATATAAATAAATCAAATATTATCTTAACATCATGAAGATAAAACATGAGAAGATAAAAGTATTTTCGCCAAAGTTAATACAAAATGAACAGGACTACGTGGATCTAAAATATTTTTTGGAAAAGGTAAATGTCGAGATTAAAAATAAAATATTTTCAGAGCTAACTATATTTGATGATGGAAGCGACGAAGAATGGAAAGAAAAATATAAAATTCTCAAAGAGAAATATCCTTGGCTGAAAATAAAGTTTAATGAAAAAAACATAGGTGTAGCAAAAACATTGCTTAAAGCGTATGGACTTTTTGCAGAAGATTGTCACGCAAATAATATAATAGTAAGGCTGGATTCTGACAATGAGCATGACCCATCAAAGATAAAAGAATTAGTAAGCAAGATAAAAGATAATGTTGCAGGAGCAATATGTCAAATAGAATATAAAGAAGAACATCAGGATAGGATGGATAGATTGTTCAATATATCTCAAGGCATGATCCAAGGAAGGATAATATTCGGAGATAAAGAACTAAAACACAATTGCCCTGGTTTTTGCGCATATAGGTGTAAAATTCTGAAAGAAGCTATAAAAAAATATAAAGAACACATAGAAAATTTTAAAACAGAATACAGAATAGAATGCAAATGGGGCGGAGACATAGTGATGATGTTCATAGTTAATTCTTTAGGCTATGAAATCAACCTAGATACTATGCAAGAATCCATACATAGAGCACCCAACAGAACAGACGAAAAAATCCTTGATCAATTGGTAAGAAACTCACTGCATCTGCAGCTTATGAATAAAATGAAGAGAAAATAAAAGGAGTAAATCCTACTTCTGCTTCTTCTCCTGCTCCAGAATCTTCAGTGTTGTTTTCAATACAGTATCAGGATTCAATGAAATGCTATCGATGCCTTGCCTAACAAGGAATTGTGCAAATTCTGGAAAATCACTTGGAGCCTGACCGCATATACCTATTTTTCTCTTATTCTTCTTTGCTTTTGATATTACCAAAGCAATCATATTCTTAACAGCCATGTTCCTTTCGTTATAGACATGTGCAACCAAAGAAGAATCTCGGTCAACACCTAATGTTAATTGCGTAAGGTCATTGCTTCCTATACTAAAGCCATCAAAGATCTTGCTAAAATCGTCAGCCAATATTACATTGCTTGGAATTTCGCACATCACATATAACTGTAATTTATTCTTACCTCTTTTCAAGCCATGCTTTGCCATCTCTTTCTGAACTAATTTGCCTTCTTCTATTGTACGACAAAATGGAACCATCAATTTAACATTCGTCAATCCCATCTCGTCACGTACTTTTTTCATAGCCTTACATTCTAAAGCAAATCCGTCCTTGTAATTGTCATCATAATACCTGGACGCTCCTCTCCATCCAATCATAGGATTATCTTCGTCAGGCTCAAACTCTTTTCCACCTATAAGATTAGCATATTCATTTGACTTAAAGTCGCTCATCCTTACTATGACATCTTTAGGATAAAATGCTGCACCGATCTTGCCTATGCCTTGAGCTAGTTTGTCTATGAAGAACTTTTTCTTATCTTTATAATTAAATGTTAATTCCTTAATCTTCTGTTTAGCATCCTTGTCCTTAAGCTTCTTGAAATTTATCAAAGCCTTCGGATGCACTTTGATAGATTCATTTATCACGAACTCCATCCTTGCCAATCCGACACCGTCATTAGGTATAAAGGAAAATTCAAAAGCAGATTCAGGATTTCCAAGATTCATCATCACTTTTGTATTTGGCCTTTTAAGATTCTTAAGGTTGTGTTTCTCAACCTCAAACTTAAGCTTGCCTTTATAGACAAAGCCTTCTTCACCTTCTGCGCAGCTTACAGTAACATCTTGACCCTTCTTCAATATCTCTGTACAGTTTTCTGTACCTACTATGCAAGGTATGCCTAATTCTCTTGAAACTATAGCAGCGTGGCATGTTCTTCCGCCCCTATTTGTAACTATAGCGCCTGCTATCTTCATAATAGGCTCCCAGTCAGGATCAGTCATCTCTGTTACAAGAACTTGACCTTTCTTGAACTTATCTATGTTTGCTGCTTCCTTGATTATGTTTACCTTGCCCTGACCTATCTTTGAGCCAACTGACTTGCCTTTTACCAGAACTTTACCTTTTTCTTTAAGGACATAATCCTCCAGCACATTTACATCCTTCTGGCTCATAACTGTTTCTGGACGAGCCTGTACAATATACAATTTGTTTGATTTACCGTCTTTTGCCCACTCCATATCCATAGGAGTATATTTTTTCCTTTTTTTGGTATAATGTTCTTCTATGATAGTGCACCATTTAGCTAATGTCAATATCTCATCATCCTTAAGCACAAACTTTTTTCTGTCCTCTTCTGATACAGATATATTTTTAGTAGGTTTGTTGCCCTGAGTATCATATACCATCCTTTTATCTTTTGATCCCAATGATTTTTCTATTATAGGCTTAAAGCCTTTCATCAGCGTAGGCTTATGCACATAAAACTCATCAGGATTAACAGCCCCCTGCACCACATTTTCACCAAGACCATAAGCTCCAGTAATAAAAGCAGCATCCTTAAATCCTGATTCTGTATCGATAGAGAACATTACTCCTGAACAAGCCTTATCGCTTCTTACCATCTTCTGCACACCGATAGATAAAGCTATAGAAAAATGATCAAAATCCTTGTCTTCCCTGTAGCTTATAGCCCTATTGGTAAACAAAGAAGCAAAACATTTCTTGCATGCCTCAAGCAGATCATGCTCTCCTCTAATATTAAGATAAGTTTCCTGCTGTCCTGCAAAACTTGCATCTGGTAAATCCTCAGCAGTTGCTGAACTTCTTACAGCAACATCACAATCCTTTCCGTATTTTGTTTCCATCTGCTTGTATGATTTACGTATAGCTTCATTAAGATCCTCAGGAAAATCTGCATCAACTATCAATCTTCTTACTTTGCTTCCTTTCTCGCGAAGATTGCGCATGTTTGAGGTGTCTAGATCCTTAAGTGCTTTCTTTATCTTATCCATAGTACCAGTAGATTCCATAAAATCCCTGTATGCATAAGCTGTAACTGCAAAACCATTAGGAATGTTGATTCCTTTTTTTGTCAATTCCCTGTACATCTCTCCTAAACTCGCATTCTTTCCTCCTACAAGAGCGACATCATCATTAGTCAATTCCTTGAACCAAAGAACAAGTTTTGTTGATTTAGTATCATTTTTTGATATCTTTTTATTTGATCTTGAGCTTTTCTTAGAACTGGAGCTTTTAGACTTTGATTTAGAACCTTTTTTTGCCATCAGGTACACCTCTTTTTTTATGAATATGAAATACAGGTTTTATAATATAATTCTTATATTTAAATGTTTTTAAAAGAAGGGAGTATTGTACGATTTGAAAATTCTTGCAATTTCTATATTTATTAATTTTGCAATATT
>CAYSVS010000060.1:0-7654 GCA_964434475.1 uncultured Methanosarcinales archaeon | reverse complement strand
TTTTTTTTTTTTTATATTCTTATGTGTTTTTCTATAAATTCTCCTTCTATAAAATCATATACGAACATACTGCTGCTATGGTTCAATAGCCTAGGGCCTATATTTTTCTTGTTTAATTTCTTCAATAATCTTATTTCTCTATTGACTGTGCCTTTTGCATCTATGTCCTTTCTCTGGATTTTTACAGCAACTTTTTTGTTTTTTAATGTTCCTGTAAATATCAAGCCTCTGTGGCCTTTTGTAAATTTTTTTATATTTTTAATGTTTTGGTCATTTATCTTTAGTTTTTTTATCCTTTCTAATTCTTCTGTTCTTGTTATCAGATAAACGTATAATTCTTCAAAAAACATCCTTTTTTTTGCTATTTCCTTATGCTTGAATCCGTATTTTTCTATTATCTCATCAACTTTGTTCTTGTTTGTCAATGATGAGAATAAAAGCAGTATTTTTCCTTTATCCTTGAGATGTTGATCTGCTTTTTCAATGAACCTTTCTATGATCTCATAGCCCTTTTTACCGCCTGTTGTGGCTAATCTTGTGGCTTTGTCCTCTTTTTCATCAAAAGGAAGATATGGCGGATTGAATATGATTATATTGAATTTTTGCTTTATTTCAGAGAACAGATCTGATGTTTTTAATCCTATATTTTTTATTTTGTTTTCTTTTAATGTTTTAGCGAATTCTTTTATTGCTTTTTTGTTTATATCTATAGCCATAACCTTTTTTGCGTATTTAGAAGCTTCTAATGCAAGAATTCCTGAGCCTGTGCCTATGTCTAGCACAATGTCTGTTTTCTTAATATTTTGCTTTAACTGCTCTTTAAGCAGATAGCTGTCTTCTTGCGGCGGATATATCATTTTATTCCGAATAATATTCCTTCTATAATTCCTGCTATTATAAGTAATGGTAGGATTATAATTATAAATACATTGATAGATTCTATTATTGCATCTAATAAACCTTTTTTGCTTATCTTGAACATATTTTCTTTATTTTTTTTGATCCATGATTTTCCTAATCTTAATCCAAAGCTGAAAGCTATCAAAATTGCAGGTATCTCAAATATGCCATGCGGAAAAAGTCTCCATAGTGTTAACATGCTTGTCTGTTGGACTGTTTTTCTTATTATGCTGCCTATGACAAATCCATTTGTCAATGCTCCTAACATAGGAACGATTCCCAAGAATATGCCTAAAATCATGGAATATAATGCGACTTTTATATTATTCAACATTATGAAAATAGATATTTCTATTGCCGAACTTGTTTCAAGGTTTAGGACTATCTCTTTTAGATATTCCATAATCTCCTGAGGAAGCATATAATGGTAGAGTATGCCTAAAATCAGGCCTAATATGAATAGATAGCTGATTATTTTAATGTTGTTCTTATTTTCTTTAATCGATCTTATAGCAACTTTTAATATTTTCATTTTATTTGTTATTTTGTTCATTATATAAATATATTAATATGATATAGGAAAGATTTAAATATAATCGCCACTACTCAATAGAAACAAAAGAGTGGTTTTCAAAGGGGTGAAAATCCATAAGATTTAAATACTATTAGTACTTAACAGTGACAACTTACTAAAAATTTAGATGAATTTCACAAAATTATACTAATCAAAGGTGGTCAAAAAATGATGAAAAAAAGTGTTTTACTGACAATTTTTATGTTTTTAATAATTATGGCATTTGCAAGCGCAAATCCTACTTTGGACGCGATTCCAGATAATACAACAGCAGAAAATTCAACACTTGTGTTGAACATTACATATTCACAATATGACAATGGTTCTTTAAGTTTAACAGATAATTCGACTTTTGGAACATTAAGTTCAATTACAAATACAAGCGCAGTGTTTACTATAGCTCCTGATTTTGATGATGCAGGAACTTATGATGTATTGATTAATGCTAGTGATGGTAATTCGTCAAATTCAACCACCTTTACTTTGACAGTTACAAACACTAACAGAGCGCCTGCGATAAGCATAAGCGAGCAGGGTGCAGTTGCAGGAATTGCAAAAACAATCGACTTAAACGCAACAGCATCAGACTTGGATGATATTGACAATAGTGCTTTGAACTATACTGCAGTTGCTGATTCTGATAATGTTACATGTACAATAACCGGTTCTAACCTAACATTTACAGTTGATGAAGGTTATGTAGGAAATTCTTATTGTAATGTTACAGTAAATGATAATGATGCAAATGCAAAAACAGCATCAACCAGATTTAAGATAACATCCCAGGCTCAAAACCCAGATGTTACTATATCTCAATCACCTGCAACTCCTCAGTTGATCAAGTATTCTGGCGGAGATAGTGTAAATTTTAACCTAACTTTAACAGAAGCAGGAAATATGCCTTTGACAGGAGTTAGCTTTGTTATGGGAGATTTGAAAAAAGGCGATGATGTAATATCATTCGCAACAACACAAACTGGAATAAGCATAGCTGATAATGGTAAATATGATGTGCAGCTTACTGCAACATTGCCTGCAGATGCTAATATAAGCACTGGCGATTATACTGCACAGGTTAATGTTTCATATGAAGGATTAAACAAAACCGGTTCAGTCAAGGTTAATCTAAGAGAACCTTCTTATAGTTTTAGTTATCCTAGCAGCGTTGCATTAGGAAGCAACAGCCAAGAAAGAAATACAACAACATCACCAGTATCATTCGTATTATCAAACACTGGAGATTATGCTTTGAATAATTTTAACATATCTTCAACAGCATCATCTGATTATGTTGTTAAGTTTTCAGAAGACAACACTAATTATTATGACGATCTTACTTTCAGTCAGTTAGGATTGAGTGATAGCAATAAGAACAAGACAATATATGTAAAATGTTTTGTTCCAGAAAAGCAAAATTCAATAATTACAGATATAGGTAACATAATAATATTAAGCGATAACTACAATGCTACAATATCAACCTTTACTTTACAGGCTGAATCGAAGCTTGAAATAGATGATGTTGATATTAAGGTTAACGGTAAATCTAGCGACTTGGATGACGGTGAAACAGAAGATAATATCAATATAGGCGATGAACTTGAATTCCTTGTTGATGTTGAGAACCTATATGATTCAAGCAGTGATATAAGGATGGAGGATGTTTTTGTTACCATAACTATATACGGAATAGATGACGGTGATGATCTTGAAGAGGAAAGCTCTTCTTTTGATATCAAAGATGGAAAAACGGAAAAAGACGTATCTATTGATTTCGAAGTGCCTGAAAATGCGGACGAAGGTACATATTCGGTATTGATAGAAGCAGAAGGTGAAGATGAAGAAGGTGCTGACCACTATACTTCATGGACCGTATATATTGATGTAGAGAAAGAAGATGACGATGTAAGGATAACAAGAGCAGAACTAGGTACAGAAGAGATGCAGTGTATAAGGGATACAACATTAAATGTTGTTATCGAGAATCTTGGTTCAGATGATCAAGAGGATGTTACATTGATTATCAAGGCAACTCAACTAGGCATAAACTTCAAGAAATCAGATATTGATCTTGATGCTGGATATGATGATGAAGATTCAGAATTTCATAAATCTTTGCCTGTTAATATAGATGATGATTTTAAGGCAGGAACATACACTATTGAAGTAACTGTAGAGTATGAAGATGGAATTAATGCTGATACTGAAATTATTACTTTAGTTGTTACTGATTGCTCAATGGATATGTCAAGTGATAAAGAAGAAGAGAAAGCAGATAATGTTGTCTTGAAGACAGATATAGATTCAAGTCTATTCTCTGATCCAACTGCATCACAGATAGTATCTGGACAATCGGAGACAGTAAGCAAAAGTTCGTTTACAGACAGCGGCTTTTATGTTACATTGTTGGTGCTGCTCAATGTTGCTGCAATAGCAGGAATAGGTTATTTTGCTGTGGCTTTCTTGATCAAGCCATAAGAAAATATTTTTATTTTTTAATATATTTTTTTAATTGTTGTTCAATTCTTTTGATCTTTTTTTTTGTTCTTAACAGTTTTTTGTTAGCTTCTTGTATGGTTATATTTAGGTAGTTGTCATCTATTATAATTTGTCCTTGCTTTCCGATTATAGTATCCATGTGTTCTGTTGCCATTATTTCAAGGATTATCTTGTTTCCTATTGATGTTATTCCGCTTCTTTTGAAACCTAATGGTTTTGCTAGATTTAATAATTGGATTGCATGTTCTAATGTTCTGCAGTCTATATGGATTATAGTGGATTCTTCCATAAGCCAGATATCTTTATCTTTTGGTATGTCTTTTAGTGCTTTTTTAGCTTGCTCTAACGTTATTGTATCATGGCTGCTTAAAAGCCATTCACATTCGTTTTTTTTATGGTTATTGTGAGCTAGAATAACTATTCTACCAGCACAGCTTGAAGTTGTGTAATAGTTATCGCTTTTGTTGATAAGATCAACTAAAGGCCTTATATCCTTGTCTATAGCTCCTATTTTGCTCTTATCAAGCTTATTTAAGCAGTTTTTTTTGTTAAGTTCAAATGACATATGTGATAGAGAAATGTGCTTAATTTTAAATGTTTTTGTAGTAAAGGTTTCAATGTGCTATTTCGCATAACATATCCCTGGATTGTAGACTGCTAGAAAATACCTGTATTTGCATATTCATAAAATACTCTGTGTCGCTACGCTTTACTAGTAATTCAGAGAATATAACTGATGTTATACACAATCACGAGAACACCTTAAACATGAGGGATGAATTTTAATATTATATTTCCATCATAGTCTTTCATAATGCGATCAAAATTTTGATTCATTCCATAATTTGCTGCTGCTGTTCTTGTACCTTGTCTATTACAATACCAAAATAAATGTGGTTCAACAAATCTTTTATCTAATTTACCAAATTTTTTTATATTTTTACTTGTTATCTACGCTCACAATTTCGTTGCTCGAAAATTTATGTTTTTAGAAGGGGTGAGAAAACATAGTAAACATTATATAGAATAATTCAACAAGTACATAGAATGTCAAAAGAAATAATCATAATTAACAAATATGCAAATGAAGTAAATAAAGCAAGAGATTTTTTTTCAAATAGAAGCAATATAATATTCACTAATAAATACCAAAAAAAATTTCTAGAAAATCTAAAAGAGAATATATCAAAAGGATGTGATTCTTTTATTGTTTGTGGTGGAGACGGAACAGTTAATTACTTCATAAATAATTATATGAAATTAGATGAAAAGATTAAAAAAAATCTAAAAGTAGGCATTATACCTTGTGGAAGAGCTAATGATTTAGCCAGGAAATTAAATATCCCATTTAATTTAGATAATGCATACAAGCTTATTAAGAAAAATAGAGTAAAAAAAATAGATATTATTCAGGTAAATGATAAGTATTTTATCACTGGAGGTGGTTTTGGCTTGCCTGCTGAAGTAATTCAAGATGTAAACAAGAATTCAAAAAAAATATCAAATAAATTATTAAGAGATATGACCTATTATTATTCTGTGCTAAAAAAAGTTTTTATTAAATATTCTAGAGCACGAATAAAAGGTATAAATCAAGATTTGATGTTTTTTGCTGTAGGCAATCAAGCTTTTATTGGCAAACGATTCAATCTTACTCCAAGCTCTGTCAATGATGATGGTTTTTTTGAAGTGTGTTACATTCCTAAACCTAAAAATGCAATATCTGGATTTTCAGTTGTTCAAAAAGTAATTAAAGGAAAACACATAAATTTAAGAGATTGCGTAACTAAAATAGTAAAATCGCTAAAAATTCAATTAGATAAAAAAGAGTGGTTTATGGCAGATGGAGAATTGCTTGAGCTGAATGATAATTTTGAATTTAAAATACATCCAAAAGCAATAAATATCTATAGTTAAATTTTTTCTTCAACTATAAAATTAGAATAAAATAAAACTTTATCCTTGTTGAATAATTTTTGTGAAAGTTTCTTTTTTTTCTTGATTTTATTTACAGAATGATTTCTTCTTTCTACTAGATTATTCCAATAACACAATCTTGAGCCTTTTACTGAGTTATTAGATATCAAAAAGATTATCTCCTCATAAGTTTTTGGAGTATCTTTCTCGAATATATCAGAAAGATTGTATTTGTCTATCTTATCCTTAGAGAATCTTAAAAAATTTAATAAATTCTCATTGACAAAATTTATACTATCCACTTTTTTCGTTAGTTTCAAGAAATTATTCTTATCCAAATATGGATGATCTTTAATAGGTATAGGGATTTTGCCTGTCAATATCATATGCATAAAGTAATTATCTTTAACTGGAATTGTTATTATGCCTTTCTCTGCATTATGATAAAAATGAGATGCAATATTTTTAATACGATTATGCTTAAAATATTTTTTATCTCTTCCTAATAACTGCATCAATTTTCTTGAGAAGAATATTTTAAAAAGCAGTTTCCATCTCAGATTATTCCAATATTTCAAATAGAATTTTTTTTGCTCTGCCATATTCTGCAATGAAAGATATTGTCGTATTCTTTTCTTAGAAAGAACTAAACGTAGTATATATTTTCTAAATAAATTAAGATAAGATTCGAACTTTCCGCAATTTATTATTCCTTCACGGATATAGTTTGAATATCTATTCCAGAAATCAATCTCTTTTTTAGAAAGATTCTTTTTGCATTTATTAAAGTATTTTAGCCTCTCATTACATTTTTTAAGTCCAATAAATCCTATGAATTCCTCAAATTCCAATTCTTTTATTGCAGCAATTTTTAGCTTGACTAAATAAATCTGATATATGTTGCTGTCAATTGCAATCATTTTTTTAGGATTATTGAGCAATATGGCAAAAATATTCTCTCCTCCAGAAGCTACTGATAAAACAGTATCTTGGTTAGATATATCTAAAGCTGATAATACCAAATTAGGATCTTCCCAACACATACTGTAATTGATTAGTTTTTTCATTTTGAATATAGTATAAAATATTAAGTTTTATATATTAATTTAATGCAAATTTATAAATAATAGTAATTTAAAAATAATCTTTCAATTAAACTAGTAAAAATGTCAAAAAAAAATATATTATCAAGATTTAATGAATATCAAAAAGAAAGATTCCCTTTTGCAGTCTTAATTTTTACAACGCTTTCTGTAGTATTAAGTTCTTTTATTGTTATTATGGGTGAAAACAAGAACATTTTTGATTATTCCTTTCAAATAATTATATCTTTTTTAGTATGTTTATTATTTACATTTCATATTCGTGTTTTAGATGAATACAAAGATTTTTCTCATGATAATAAATTCCATAAAAAAAGACCAATTCAAAGAGGATTAATTAGCTTAAAAGAGCTAAAATATTTAAATATTATTGGTATTTTTATACAGATACTATTAATATCATCATATTCATTAATTAGCCTAGTTTATTGGTCTGTTGCTTTTTGCTATTCTATTCTTGGAAAATATGATTTTTTTATTAAAAATCTTAAGAAGAATTTTGTAATATATAATTTTATGAATTTAATATTATTACTTTTTTTACAAATCTTTCTTTATAGTATGATATCACACCCTTTACAATGGAATGAACCAATTCTTTATATCCATTTTGTATATTTTCTATTAAATGTATTAATTCTAGAATTTGGAAGGAAAATTA
>CAYSVS010000059.1:0-7875 GCA_964434475.1 uncultured Methanosarcinales archaeon | reverse complement strand
ATATTGCAAAATTAATAAATATAGAAATTGCAAGAATTTTCAAATCGTACAATAAAGAGATTAAATAAAAAAGTTTAAATATAGACAAAATAAAAAAGTATAAAATGGCAAAAAAAACAAAAAAAGAGGAAAATAACTTTGCTGAAACGATTAAAGAGATTTTTAAATCAACTTTATTGAAACAGATAGGAAAATTCACGTCACAGGGAATAGAAAATGCAAGAATGAGAATATATGAAATAGAAAGAAAAGCTATAAAGAATATTTTGACCAGTATAAGCCTGATGACAGGCATCATATTCATACTATTATCAGTAACATTCCTGCTTCAGGAATATACACAATTAAGCTATGGGTGGACATTTCTGATAATAGGTATGGCGATAATAATATTGTCGCAATTGTTTAAACTTTTAATGAGGTGAATTATAATGGCTGCAAAAAAAAGAAAAGTTGCTAAGAAAAGAACAACAAAAAAGGGAACTGTAAAAAAAACTACAAAAAAAGTAAAGAGCAAGGTAAAAAAAGCACAAGCTATGGCTAAAAAGAAGGCTGCTGCTGCAAAGAAAAAAGCTACAAGCGAGCTAAAGTCTGCTAAAAAGAAATTCATGGCTGCTGAGAAAAAAGCAAGGAATACAATAAAAAAGAATCCAGAAAAAGCAGTGCTTATCGCTGCTGCAGTAGGAGCTGCAATCGGAGCAGTTATGAGAAAACACAAAAAATAATTTAATTTATTTTTTCTTTTGCTTTTTCTATATATTCTGAAAGCATAGGATACATCTCGATTATCCGCATTGTTGATTCTTCTCTATCGCGTATAGGCATACTTTCGGCTGCATAGTCACTAAACGCAGTGGATTCTGAAGTTGTGCTAGTATAAAGTTCCCTTCCAAAATATATAAAATGTCTTAGATCTGTAAAATCTCCAAAGCTTAGATCCTCAAGATAAAAACAAAGAAATTTTTTCTTTCTTGTATATGAAGATAAAGATATGATATCTTCTTTTGACCTAAATCTTTTCAAGCTTCCGTTATGACCCATATCTTCAATCAATCTTTCCAGTTTTCCTATGTTTTCCATAAGTTTTTTTCTGTTCATCAGGTATGACATTCAACCGATAAATAAAAATCTTTACCAAATATTTAAAAACTAACACAGAAATAGCTACATCATGATATACAAAGAGTATGTGGATCCTGATGAAATAGAAAAGATAACTAAAAACAGCATTTTGGTAAGTGATGATTTTAGTAAACACATAGACATTCTAAATAACAATAAGTTCCTTGGGATACAAACCAAAAATATGCATTTCTTTGACTCTGATCTATATTCATTGAAAACAAAGATAAAGTATTTTTCTTTGGTGATTGATAATGATGAAAAAATAATAGAAATTATATCTAAAATAAAGAGAAATTTTGACAACCATTTTATTGAGCTCAAATTAAAATATAATGAGAATACAAAAGAGTTTATTGAAAAGAACATAAATATATTGAAAGCAAACAAGATTGTTTTTGTAATAGACAAATATAAAAAAAACATAGATAATATATTGGTCCTGTGCCTTATGAACAGGATATATGCAGTAACAGAAAATATGGCTTTCTGTGAGGCTGACATAAAGCATTGCAATGAACTTTTTGAGTCAAAGAATAAAGGCTATGGTGTAAATGTTAATGCTAAAAAGGATATATGTAAAGGATGCAGTCTAAAAAAATACTGCAGAAAAAACACAAAAAATCCAAAAAAGATAGACAATAGATACATCAAAGACATTATAGGATTTATGGGAAATAAAAATGAACATTTTACTTTTAGATTTTAAGATCAGCAAGGATGTTGCACCTTTAGCATTAGGATATATCAAGGCTTATGCAGATAAACATACAACTAAACACGACATAAAGATTGAGTCTTTCTATTTTGATATACATAAAACAAAAACAAGCAATTTTAATCTCATAACCAAAACAATGGCGATAGTAGATAGTGTTAAGCCAGATGTTGTAGGTTTCTCATGCTATATGTGGAACATTGATTTTATAGAACAATTATCAGATATGATTAAGCAAAAAAATCCTTGCATAACTCAAATAATGGGAGGACCTGAAATACATCCTAAAACAAAACATAAGGATTTTCTTATACATGGACATGGAGAAAAAGCATTTTTGGATATTGTTAAGATTTTGGATAAGCACAACAATAGATTAGAAGAGATAAATACCGAAGAGTTGGCAAGTATCAAAAACATAACTTATAGAGGCAATACAACAGGATTAGCTCAGCAGGATATTAAGCTGGATGAACTGCCTAATCCATTCGTTGAAAAAGTATTTAATACTAACCTGAAGATTGTGCAGATAGAGACAGCAAGAGGTTGTGTGTTCAACTGTAGCTATTGCAACTATGCAAAGATAAGATATGAACAATTTTCTCTTGAATATATTAAAGAAGTGATAAAAACCGTTTTTCAAGAGTATGACCCTAAAGTTTTTACAATACTGGATGCTAATTTCAACTATGACGAAAAAAGGATGATCGAAATATGCAGCATTATTAAAAAGCACAATAAAAATAATGCTAAGATAGTTGTCGAGCTTAATCCTATGCTCTTGAATGCAGCCCAAATAAAAGCATTAGAAGATTGCGGAGAGATAAGTGCAGAAATAGGACTGCAATCCACTGACAAAGAAGTTAATAAACTTTGCAAAAGAGAAATAGACTTAGATAAGATAAAGAAAAATATAGGGTTGTTAAACCAATCAAAGATAAAGTACAAGTTTGATCTTATCTTCGGATTATTAGGAGATAATTTCTTTAAATTTCTTAATTCGGTGAGATTTGTAGCGAACAACTGCATAAAACAGAAATTTATCCTTGCTCATCAACTTGCTTTGCTGAGTAATACAGATTTCAAGGATAGGACGGAATTTTTGCCTATTACAAATAACAGCTCATTCATATCATCAACAGACAATCAGGATTCTTTGGATCTGCTAAGAACAAGAATTTTTACACATTGCATCAATCAAGAATTAAGGTTTATCTGATTTCAAGCAGAAATTGAAACAGTTACATTTATAATCACAATAAGACTATCTTGAAAAATGACAAGATTCAAATGCAATAAAAAGCCAAACTGTGTCAGATGCGGGGGATGCTGTCATTTTCGCGAGGAAGAATTTCTAAACAAAGAAGAGGATTTAAGAATAAAAGGGAAGATCTATCTAAAAACAGGCATAATCTATCTATATCCTTTTTCAAAATATACAATAACAATAACCAAGGAAGAAAAAGAAAGGCTAGAGAAAGAAGCTAAAAAACAAGACATAGATATCAAGATACTGCCAAAAAAAGTATTCTATGATGCTGACAAAGACAAGGTATATATTATAGATTATTTTATAGACGCAGATGTTTGTCCGTTTTGGGACAAGGAAAAAGGATGCCTTATATATGAAAAGATGCCTAAGATATGCAAGGAATTTCCTGATATTAAGATGCAGCATGATGTTGATATAGAAAAATTAATAGGACACAAGAACATTAGGCTATTAAACATGCCTTATCCTGACATACAGGAAGTTATGATAAAGAAGATCCTAGGTTAACTTAAAAGTTATAAAAAACATAATACAAATAACAAACCACACTTAAAACAATCTTTTACATACAAAATATTCCTTATACATCCTGTCAAAACAGGGTCATGAGAAAGATTTTCTGAGTTATTTTCAAGCCTTATGTCAAGTATAAACATTAATCCTGAACCATAAACACCATATCCAGGAGTTATTATATTCAATTCCCTGTATTCTTTAAGAAAATTAAGAGCAATATAACCAAAGATATTATTTCTTTTTTTTTGGTAACGATAAAGGAGAGAATAAAAAGTAAGACTAAAATAAATAACAATACAATCAACAGATGTGAAAAATCCAGTTTCATATCATACAAGAATCAAAACACATTATGAAAGTTTTTCCTACTTGTGATAATCTTTATTGTTGATTATAGAAAATGCCCGATATATCTGCTCTACAAGAATCAACCTGAACAATCTGTGAGGAAAGGTCATCGAAGAAAAGCTCATCCTAAGGTTAGCGCGTTTCAATATCCTATCAGACAAACCTAATGCTCCTCCTATCACAAAGACAATATTCTTATTCTCGATGAGCTTGTTCTTGATAAGGTCTGAAAATCCGATAGAGGATAAGCTCTTACCTTGCTCATCGCATACTATAATATAATCAAGACTGCTAAGTTTGTCAAGTATCTTTTCTGCTTCTAGATCCTTTATCTTGTTTATATTGGTGCCTCTTATCTTCTCGTCCTTTAATTCTATTACTTTAATCCTGCAGAAGCACATTATCCTCTTGATATAATCTTGAATAAGGACAGCTGTCTCTTTTTCTTTTATCTTGCCAAGAGCTATAATCTTTATCATTTTGACTTATAATGAAGTACAAGAGGTACACTCATATTTAAGAATTCTTCATTTAATCTTTCAACCAGGCAAAGTTCATGAGAATTATTTGCAACAAATGTTAAAGTATCTCCAAATGCTTTATATAACTTAAGATCAAAATCTCCTTTTTTTGAAGGTACTGGAAAAGATAAATTATTTTCAATAGAATATTTTTTGTCTGTTTTACACATCAGATGAACATTAGCATATTTTTTTATTCCATGTTCACAGACATTAACAACTTTAGTTTCATCAAATTCGTCTATTACGCTTAGATAAGTATCAAGCAGCAATTTATGCTCTTGCAAGTATTCATAAAACAAATATCTCATATCATCTTCTGATCTATTTTCATGAGAAAATTTTGCCCTATCATAAACTTCTCTAAACTGTGCAAGGGACATTGGCTCAGCCCTAGATACATACATATTATCTCCAAACTTGATTTCCTCTAAATTAAAGCAGTTTTTCCGTATATGTTGAATAACATCAACAAGAGGTATTTCTGAGCCTTCAGGTATAAATTGTTTTAGAGGAACAAAAGTAATATAAGAATCAATAATCAAAAAATACAAATGACTTTTATCTACTTTTACATCATCCATATTGTTGTAAAATGTTATAAATTTATAAAATTAATCTAAAATAAAAAAAATAAAAAATCAACAGCTTCCTTCAGCTACTCCGCCAGTATCTGAACTTAGTGTGTTTACACATCCTGCTAATTCTTGATTATGCTTGCAATAGTTTGTCTTTACTGTTTCACTGTCTATTCCTGAAAACTTATACTTGTTGTTAGCAAGCCAAGTTGGTGAAGCTCCGATTCCTAGAGATTGAGCAATCTTTATATCTTCTCTTAACAATTCCTTGCCTTCATCTCCATTAAAACACTCCTCTACCTTTTCTACATCTACGTTTGTTTCTTCAGCACATGTTTTCCAGTCCTTACCTTTCACACCTTTTGTTGCTCTGCAGTACATATAATCCATATATTCTTCATCACTATATTTGTTTACACACAATTGAACTATATTCTCATCAACTTCATATTGACCGTGCAAGCTTCTAAAACCGTCTCCATCCTCGTTTGCAATGTAATGCACTTCATAATTGATATCATCGCCGAAGTTATCAACAACAGGCTTAAGAGCCTCTATAGCTTTTATTCCGTAAGGGCAATCGCTCATTATGAATACCTGAAGATGTTCTTTTATTTCTTTCCTGCATCCAAAATCTCCTTCACATTGAGGATCTGCACAATCTATCAATCCATTGCCTGTATCATCTATACCATTATCGCATATTTCCTTAGTAGGATCAAACTGAGCACCGATCTTTAGACTTTTGTAATCTCCTGTTTCTACAAGATAATTCTGGACATTTGTATAGCCTTCTCCTTCTTCTACTGTTTCATCAAATAATATAGCAGGTAGAAGATTTACTTGAGTATCCTGGAACAACTGCTTACCTTCTTCATCCATATAATCTACGTATTCTACATCTAAACCAGGAAATATTGATTTTAGCTGTACAACCAATCTTGAAACATCACACTCTGCGCACCTTTCATCATTAAGCACTACGAGATTTACTTTTACAGGTTCAGGAATCTCAGAACATGTTTCAGGTCTTGCAGTTTCAAAAAAATTGCAGAAAGATCTCATAAAGTCATTCTCTGTTCTTCCGCCCTGATATTTTTGATCATTTACATAGATAGTAGGCGATCCTGTTGCTCCAACTTCTTGTGCAAGCTTGATGTTTTCCCTAAGCAATTCCTTGCCTTCTTCTCCTTCATAACATGATTTGATACTTGATACATCTAGACTATTTTCAGATGCACACTCTTCCCAATTACCAGGAATAGCACCTACATTTTTGTTCATACAAACAACCATGTCCATATATTTGTCTGGATCGTATTTTGCTGCGCAAAGCTGCACTATGTTTCCTTTCCATTCTGGTTCTCCATGCAAGCTTCTAAATGTGTCGCCTTGCTCATTTGCTATAAAATTAAGGTTGAAATCTATGCTATCACCCATCTTAGCCAAAACAGGAGCTACTGCATCTTCAACTTGTAATCCATAAGGACATTGCGACATTACATAAAAGTCAACCTTGACTTTTTCATCAACGCCTATAACATTACCAGTAGGTGATGTGAATGATCTGTATGTATAGAATAAAAGTATTATCGCAATTATTATACCAGCATAGATGCCAATCTTTTTCCAGTTTGTTTTACTTTTTATTGGCTTTGACCCTTTTACTGTATCTTTTTTTTCTTCATTATCCTTTTCAACATTTCCAGCCTTAGGTTCTTGAAACTTTTCTTCAGCTTCTTTTACCTTTTCCTCTTTATGTTCTTTCTGTTCAGGTTTTTCTACTTTTTCTTCGTTAGACATATTTTCGTCTTTATTTTCTTCTATTTTATTTTCTTTTGAATCTTCTTTAACTTCTTCAGGAACATCATGTCTTTCTTTTTCTTCTTCCATAAAAAATCCCCCTTATTTTTCTTTGATATGGAAACCAAATAAAGGTTTCATATAAAAATATATAGGTTTTTATAAATATAATCAAAAGAAATATATAAATCTTTCTATTTTCACCACTATAAGGAGACAAAATAAGAAAGTTTTAAATAATATCTGAATTTATCTTATAATATGGGAATAGAAAAGATTTTTGAAGTCATCAAAGATGAAGAAAAAAAGAAATCTCATCTGTTAAAGATACATAATAAAATAATAAGAAACATATTTGATTATAATATCAAAGATATGAAATATATAAGAAATATTGAAACAAATCTTAATCTGAAACATGAATCTTATGAGATGTCTAAATGCATAGTTTTCAGAGAAGATCTTTCAAATTATAATGATGGCTCATTAAAACCTATGTTTGCCGTAGAAAAACTAATCAATAAAGGCATCAAAGAAGGATATATTACAAAAGAATTTGCTGAAGGTTTCAGAAAAGGTTGGGAACTTAAAAACTCACAGTATTATCTTAAACTTGTTGATGAAAGAATCATAGAACCTTATGATAAAAATGCAGAATGTTTCCTTAAACTAGGATTAAGAAAAGGATTTTTTGATAAAAGTGATGCAAAAAGGATTGCAAAATATTATAGAAAGAGTGTGCTTGAAAAAGTAAGAAAAAGGTTATTTGGAAGAATAGAACAAAAATATAAACAGATAAAAGATTTCTATAAAATGAGAAGATCAATCAGAAAAGCACATGAAGAAAAGATAGACGCGTTGTTGAAATACAAAATAGATAGATAGATAGATAGATAGATAGATAGATAGATAGATAGATAGATAAGATATATAAATTAGGCTATTGTGAAATTCGATAATTCTGCAAAATTTATTTGATCAAGTTGGTTTATAAAT
>CAYSVS010000058.1:2517-7941 GCA_964434475.1 uncultured Methanosarcinales archaeon | reverse complement strand
GTGTTCAACTACCTAATTTTTTCGGTTTTTAGAAAAATCTGCACAACTCCAGTAATTATTATGTAGAATTTCTCTCTCTTTATTTCCTTGCGAAACTATTGTTTTTATGTGTCTTTTATTTAATCTTCTGGGAAGATATATCTTAAAAGTTGCATCTTTATCATCAAACTCTATGTGATACTTTTGTATGTTGTTTCCTATGCATAAAGAAACGCCTTTTCTTTTGTTAGCAATTCAAAAATTGAATTTAACATAGGGACCTGTTAAATGGGGTCGAACGAAGTGAGAAGTGCAACGTCCCAGCGAACATAGTGAGTAGAGTAAAAATGGACCGCAAAATAGTTTGTTTTTCGTAAATGCTGGAAGCACTGGTTACTTAAAAAACTTCTCAATTAATAAGGGAATAATACATAACTATAAATGACAAGTCCATCCACCATCTATTGTAATTATAGAACCAGTCATATAACTGCATTCATCCGAAGAAAGATAAACTACTAATCCTCCTATTTCTTTTGCTTCCCCTGCTCTTTTTAATGGAACATAATTTTTTATTGTAGGTTTCATGCTTTTTAATAATCCTTTTGTCATAGGGGTAACAAAAATCCCTGGACATATTGCATTTGCATTAATTTTTTCAGCATATTCTGTAGCCATGGTTTTTGTTAACTGAATAACTGCCCCTTTACTTGCATTGTAAGCAGCAGAACTTGCAAAAGCATGATGTCCTGCAACAGAAGAAACATTAATAATTCTCCCGCCTTTTTTCATTTTAGGGACACAATGTTTGGCCATTAAAAAATATCCTCTTAAATTAATATTAATCAATTTATCCCAATCTTCAACTTTCGTTTCAACTATGGGTGTTGTAAAATAAACTCCTGCATTATTAATCAAGATATCAATAGAACCAAATTCTTTTATTATCTCACTTACTACTTTTTTAATCTCTTCTTCATTTGTAACATCTAATTTATAATATTTAGATTTGGTTTTCAGTTTTTTAGCAACCGCAGTTCCATCTTTTAAATCAAGGATGGCTATATTAGCACCTTGTGCAGATAAAGCTATAGCCATAGATTCACCCAACCCTCCAGAAGCTCCTGTGATAATAGCAACTTTATTTTTTAGATTAAACATTTTCACACCTCATAAAAAATAAATATTTTTTAATCTTTATAAACTTTATTCCTATCTGGGTTTAATACCCTGCAGTTTGCTGCGGTTGGGAGTTTCATTTAATTTCGGGTCCTGTTATACGTTTTTTTTGCAAGAAAAAAAGCCTAAGGCTCAGTTAAATTTTCACAATGATCAATTCGACCGCAGGGAGTGTATATGTCCGTTAGGACTGTGGGGGAGTCCAGACTTAATAATTAAGTTAATCAAAAAGAAATATTATTTCTTTTTCTTATAAAATATCCTTATTAAATAGATGGGTAATATTATAACTGATGAGATGAAAAAAGAAATGATTAGAGGAAACACAATTTCTAAACCTTGCCACTTTCCCCAAATACCTGCATTAATAGAACCTTTATAAAATATCCCAAAAAATGTAGAAATCCACAAAAGGAGTATCATTAGTAAATCTAGATTATTCCTTATCTTTCTTAGGTTTATCTTTTTTTTACTTGACATTTTAATTATTTAATGTTTCTTATTATATAATTATTTTGATTCACTAAAACGAGCCAATGTATTTAGTATTTGGATTCCTCTGCTTTAAGGTTAAGTGAGAATTTAATTACAATTAACATAGGGTCCTGTTATGCTCTTTTATCCTACAAAGTGGGGTAGGATTGCGTCCGCAGAGTAAATTTTAGAGGCGTTCTATCTAGAGAGCGAATGTGATATGCTCAAAAACCCTGTATTTTTGAGACACCAGAAATATTTGATTTCTTAATGCAACAAGAACAAGTATCAAGGGTGCTCTCAACAGCAAATAAGAAACAATTATTTACTCAAGAGTAGTTATTACACAGAAACATTTAAGTAGTAGTGTTTTATACTACATCATACTATGAAGCAAAAATTGAGTATCACTATTGAAGAGAATATGATTAATACAAGAGAGAATAAAGTAAATAAGGGTTTATTTAGAAATAAAAGTCATTTAATTGAATATGCATTAAATCAATTTTTGAGGTTAGAAAATGAGTGATGGTATTGTAGTTGCAAGTGAAGGATTATTAAAAAAGCTTGATAGAATGGGAAAATTCGGAAGCAAATATAAAGTATTTCCATATCAAGAAGCATCTAGAACTGTGGCTGAGATGAAAGAACTTGCTGATTCTCTTCCTGATATTGAATCTCCTGAAAATCAAGATCAATTAGTTCAATCTGAATTAAAAAGAAGATTGAATGGAGAAGCTTTGACTCTTGAACAGAGAATTACACCAATGCATTATGATTTTGATACTGTAGTTTCTATGTATG
Source organism: uncultured Methanosarcinales archaeon (assembly GCA_964434475.1). Taxonomy (GTDB): domain Archaea; phylum Nanobdellota; class Nanobdellia; order Woesearchaeales; family CAYSVS01; genus CAYSVS01. The sequence continues at coordinate 5,505 of CAYSVS010000058.1, read as the reverse complement.
GTATTCCTGAATCTGATATAAGTGGATTAAGAGATTGGCTTGTTGTAAACAGACCAAAAACTCAAGAAGCTATAGAAAGATTGTATCAAATTAAAGATATTCAGAAATATGAATTGGAACTTCCTACTGATATTCCTGGAGTAAGAAGACAAGCTGAAGAAGTTGCAGCAGTTCATATTCAAAAATATCATAAGAGATTAGGAAAACTTTTTCAAGATTTGACACAAGTTGGAGAATTTTTAAGAGATATTAGTGCAGTTCCTACAACAGGAGGAAGATCATATTTTCATCCAATCACTAATACTTTAGCAATTGGAATTCCCGCAATTTGTTTTACAACAGAAGAGGGAAGTTTACATATTAGAGAAAGAGATTTAATTACTTTATATGGTCATGAAGGAATGGGTCATGCTTTAAACCAAGTAATTACAAAAACAAATGATCTTCCATATTTCCTGACTAAAGATACTGCTCTTACTACTGCTACAATGGAATAGATTGCACAATTCTATCAGAAAGTTATTTTTGAAGATTTGAAAAATTCTCCAGAAACTCAAAGAGATTTAGGAATTCAGCATAATTTTTTGGAGATATATCGAGAATCAAAGGATATTTCTCAATTACAAGAATATCGATTAAAGCTTTTTCAATATGCGATAACTGTATTGGCAGATAAAGAGTTAGGTCACCCACAAGATCCAGCAACTCTTAATCAAAAAAAGGAATTATTGAATGAAGTTACACTTGACCCAACATATCCTCTTCGTTTTGTAGAACAGCACATATATAATTTTGATTCTCAAGGTAATTTGAGTCCTCAATTAGTTAGTGAATTAAGATATTGTGCTCAACCAGTTCAGAGAGCATTAGATGAATTTGCAAAACAAGGAGTTCAATATGAAGGCGAAGGAAGAAGCAAAATTGATTCAACTCTTCTTAAAGGATTTTGGACACCTAAAGGTTATGTAGATAATGCAAAGCTGAAAGCACAAGATAAATAGGTTGAGAGCATCCCTTCAAAATAAATTTGGTTTTCGAAGAGAAAAGCAAAATGTCCAGAGGAATAGGGATTTCCTATTTCTAAAAAAGGAACTCTTATTTTATTGAACTTAACATCGCGTTGTTATACGTTTTTTCTGCAAGAAAAAATGCCGAAGTGAAGGCACAGTATGACGCAGAGATTTTCGTCTTTTTGCTTTTTTTAAAAAGATTTTGGTAGACTGTTTATTTTTTTCCTTTTCCTTTCTTTCTTGGTTTGAATTTTAGAATTAAAAGAGTGATTATAATAGCAATTGAAATAACCCCTATAATTACATAAATTGATTTATCGTATTTAATATTTTCTTGGATAGTGTCTTTAGTTTTATTATTGCCTTTTTGCAGATTGTCTTTCTCATTAAGATTATTGTCTTTTTCAGTTAAATTTGTATCTTTAGTTTTATTGTTGTCTTGTTCAATTTTATTTGATTGATCTTGAATTTCTTCATTAATGGATTTAGTATGAACTTCTGCTTTTCGATAATAAGTATGTCCTGTTATGTTCTTAAGTAAGACCGAGAGATCATAAAATCCATTATTATCAAAGTCAATTTTTTTAGTTTCATTTATTGATAAATTAAAAGTTATCGGGTTACTTGAAATTGTAATTGTTGCCGAATTGTTTTGTATATTATCAACTTTTAACTCGTGAGTTTCATTTATGATATTAAATCGTAATTTCCCATTTTTGCCTAAGATTTTTGAATATCCTTCTTGTAAGTTTGATTCTGTGGGGTAGTATATTGGGACTCCTCCTCTTGAATAAGATGTTGTTGTTTCTTCTTCAGTTGTTGGTGCAGAATAAGTTTCTGTTATAGTATATTTACTAAATTCCGTTACATTTACTATATACGTATTTGAAGAATAACTTATCTCCTGGCAAATAGCTGAAGGACATGTTTCTCCGTCCCTTAAAATTCCTGGACCAGTATATGTAACTCCATAAAAATAAATGATTGCTGATTTGTTTAATTCTGGTAATGCAGTAGAATTAATTGAAATGCTTTTATCAAATATGTTAATATGAGCATCTATATCCTTGCCTCCAGATAAATTAACTGAAGAAGTAAAATTAATTTTACCATAATTGGGTTCTTCTAAAATAAGGTTACTTATATTCTGAATTGAAGTAGAATTATATTGTGAAAAGTCAGTTGATTTTCCTGAAAAATTAGTTGATTTTATAACTGTAATTGTTCTTGTTTTTGTTGAATCTTTCTTTCCTACATTGTCAGTACAATTAATGCTCCAATTATGAGAACCTGCTGATAAAACTTTTTTGAATGTTTGATTTATCTCAACATTTATTGAGTTATCAGTTAAATTTATAGAATCATCTAAAATTAAACTGCAGTTTGCAATTCCTCCTTCATCAGTAACATTAAATTTAAATGTTTGATTTCCATTTGAAAAACTCTGATTAGGGGGTGAAATAAAAGTTACAACAGGCAAAAGTGTATCAATTACAGTAGTTCTTGTTGAAGTTTCATTTGTTTGTCCTGCCGTATCATTAATCCAACTATAAAAACTATAATTTCCATCTATTAATCCTGTTTTATTACTCCAATAAATATCTCCATCTTGATTTTGAAAATCTTCTAGAGAACCTTGCCAGTATAGTTTAACAGAGTCTTTATTTGTATCAGAAGCAGTTATATTAATTAATACCCAATCTTGGTCTTGATATCCGGAAGGGTTGGTATTAGGATTATATTCGATTAGTGGATTAGTGGTATCAATTTCAGTAGTTCTTGTTGAAGTTATATTTGTTTGTCCTGCCGTATCATTAATCCAACTATAAAAACTATAATTTCCGTCTATTAATCCTGTTTTATTACTCCAATAAATATCTCTGTCCTGATTTTGAAAATCTTCTAGAGAACCTTGCCAGTATAGTTTAACAGAGTCTTTATTTGTATCAGAAGCAGTTATATTAATTAATATCCAATC